>JAEELT010000023.1 GCA_016282855.1 Clostridiaceae bacterium
ATGTATCGGCGCGTACGCTTTCGCCTCCCGCGCCGAACATCTTAGGAGACCCCTCGGACGTTTACGCCTGCCGTCAGACAGGTTTCGCAATGCTCGCTGAGACCAACCCCCAGGAAGTTATGGACCTTGGCGCAGTCGCTCACCTCGCGGCTATCAAGGGCAGAGTTCCCTTTATCAACTTCTTTGACGGCTTCCGCACCTCACACGAGCTTCAGAAGATTGAAGTGTGGGATTATGAAGACCTCAAAGAGATGTGCGATATGGGCGCTGTTGAAGCTTTCCGCAAGCGTTCTCTCAACCCCGAGAGACCCGTTATGCGCGGCTCACACGAAAACGGCGACATTTTCTTCCAGCACAGAGAAGCCTGCAACACTTATTATGACGAGCTTCCCGCTGTTGTTGAGGAATATATGAACAAAGTCAATGCCAAGCTCGGCACCGACTATAAGCTTTTCAACTACTACGGCGCCCCCGATGCCGACAAGGTTATCGTGGCTATGGGCTCAATCTGCGACGTTGCAGAGGAAGTTATCGACTATCTCAACGCCAAGGGCGAAAAAGTCGGCCTTGTCAAGGTCCGTCTTTACAGACCGTTCTCAGCTGAGAAACTTGTTGAAGCCATCCCCGCTACCTGCAAGAAGATTGCCGTGCTTGACAGGACCAAAGAGCCCGGTTCACTCGGCGAGCCTCTTTACCTTGACGTTGTTGCCGCTCTCGCCGCAACCGGCAGAACAGGCATAAAGGTTGTAGGCGGCCGCTACGGCCTCGGCTCCAAGGATACTCCTCCCTCAAGCGTATTCGCAGTATACGAAGAGCTTGCCAAGGACGCTCCTTCACACAACTTCACCATCGGTATCGTTGACGATGTCACCAACCTTTCACTCGAAGAGAAGCCCGCTCCCAACACCGCTGCAGAGGGCACCAAAGAGTGCAAGTTCTGGGGCCTGGGCGGCGACGGCACAGTCGGCGCAAACAAAGACTCCATCAAGATTATCGGCGATCATACCGACAAATACGTTCAGGCGTATTTCCAGTATGACTCCAAGAAGACCGGCGGCATCACCATTTCACACCTTCGTTTCGGTGACAAGCCCATAAAGAGCCCATACTACATCAACAAAGCAGACTTCGTAGCCTGTCACAACCCCTCCTATGTTGAAAAGGGCTATAAGATGGTCAATGACGTTAAGCCCGGCGGCGTGTTCCTCATCAACTGCCAGTGGAGCCCCGAAGAGCTCTCCGAGAAGCTTAACGCAGAGGCAAAGAGATATATCGCTCAGAACAATATCCAGCTCTACACCGTAAACGCCATCGGCATTGCCGCAGAGATAGGTCTCGGCAAGAGAACAAACACCGTTCTCCAGTCCGCTTTCTTCTCACTTTCTGAGATTCTTCCCCGTGAAGAAGCCATCGGCTACATGAAGGAAAAAGCCCAGAAGTTTATGAAGAAGGGTATTGAAATCGTTCAGATGAACGAGAAAGCCATTGACGCGGGCGCAACTGCTTATGTAAAGATTGATGTTCCCGCCGATTGGGCAAACGCAACCGATTCCGCGAGCGCAAGCGCCGGCGAAGGCAGCAGCAAGCTCGAGAAGCAGGTTAAGAACATTATGAATCCCGTAGGTCTTATGGACGGCGACGCTCTTCCCGTTTCCGCTTTCAAGGGCCACGAAGACGGCACCTTTGAGCAGGGCGCTTCCGCGTTTGAGAAGCGCGGCGTTGCGGTTCAGGTTCCTGCATGGAACGGTGAAAGCTGCGCTCAGTGTAACGCCTGCGCGTATGTCTGCCCCCACGCTACAATCAGACCTTACGCCCTTACAGCTGAAGAGGCTGCGGCAGCTCCCTCCAATGCTATTATCGTTGACAAGAAGGGTAAGGGTAAGGATTCCTACAAATATACTCTCGCAGTTTCTCCTCTTGACTGTATGGGATGCGGCGTATGTATAGGCGTATGCCCCACCAATTCACTCAAGATGGTCTCCAGAGAGAGCCAGGATTCCATGCAGCCCGTATTCGACTATATGGTCGCTAACGTATCTGTCAAGGAAGACCTTGCCGACAACACCGTTATCGGCAGCCAGTACAAGACTCCTCTGCTTGAGTTCTCCGGCTCCTGCGCAGGCTGCGCCGAGACATCTTATGCGCGCCTTATCACCCAGCTCTTCGGTGACAGGATGTACATTTCCAACGCCACAGGCTGTTCCTCAATCTGGGGCGGTCCCGCGGCAACTTCACCCTACACCGTCAACAAAGAGGGCAAGGGTCCCGCATGGGCAAACTCACTGTTTGAGGATAACGCTGAGCACGGCTACGGTATGTACCTCGGCCAGAACGCAATCCGCAACAGCCTTATTTCCAGAGTAGAAGCCATAGTTGCGAGCGACAAGGCATCCGATGATGTCAAGGCTGCTGCACAGGCATATCTTGACACAGTAAATGACGGCAGCGCAAACGCTGCTGCTGCCAACGCTCTTGTTGCTGCAATCGAGGGTATCGACTGCGATAACTGCAAGGCTATCCTTGCCAGCAAAGAGTACCTTGCCAAGAAGTCCATCTGGATATTCGGCGGCGACGGCTGGGCATATGATATCGGCTTCGGCGGTGTTGACCATGTTCTTGCCAGCGGCGAAGACGTAAACATTATGGTATTTGATACCGAGGTTTACTCCAACACCGGCGGACAGGCTTCCAAGGCCTCCAACATCGGCCAGGTTGCACAGTTTGCAGCAGCGGGCAAATCAGTTGCCAAGAAGAGCCTTGCTGAGATAGCTATGAGCTACGGCTATGTGTATGTTGCTCAGATAGCTATGGGCGCAGACCGCAACCAGACTATCAAGGCGCTCACCGAGGCGGAAGCTTACAACGGTCCCTCAATCGTTATTGCATACGCACCCTGCGAGATGCACTCAATCAAAGGCGGCATGGTTAACTGCCAGGCAGAGATGAAGAAGGCTGTTGACTGCGGTTACTGGAATATGTTCCGCTTCAACCCCGCTCTCAAGGCACAGGGCAAGAATCCCTTCACTATCGATTCCAAGCCCGCCACCGCGAGCTACAGAGATTTCATTATGAACGAGGCCCGCTATTCACAGCTCACACGTTCGTTCCCCGAGAGAGCGGAAGAACTCTTCACCAAGGCAGAGCTTACCTCTGTTGAGAGATATAATCACCTTCTCAGGCTCAAGGATCTCTACGCTCCCGCAGAGCAGTAATATCCGGCAAAGTTATTTAATGTTCACGCCTACCTGCCTTACGGTAGGCGTGAATTTATAAAGGGGAAATAAAAATGAATACGCTGTCGGTTGACAGAAGCAAAACCTATCAGGTATTTGAGTCGTTCGGTGTATCCGGCGCCTGGTGGGCACAGGTCGCAGGAGGCTGGGGCGAAGCGGACGAATCATCCGGCATCCCCAAGCGCGAGAGAATCGCGCAGCTTTTGTTCAGCGCGGATAAAGGCATAGGGATAAAATGCTACAGATATAACCTCGGAGGCGGCTCCGCTCAGAGCGGAAAGGGCAACATTCCCGAGCCGTCAAGGCGCGCTGAGAGCTTTGATATAAGCGAAACCGGCTATGACTGGTCAAGAGATGAAAATGCCGTGCGTATGATGAAACTTGCGGTCAGAGAGGGCGCGGATGAGGTTATTCTGTTTGTAAACTCGCCGCCCGAAAGGTGGACCGCAAACGGCAAGGCACACTGCGAAAGAGCGGGGCGCACCAATCTGCCGAAGGCAAACTATGAAGCTTTTGTGCGCTATTGCCTTGACTGTGCCGAGCATTTCCTTGAGGAAGGCATTCCGGTTAAATATATTTCACCGGCAAATGAACCCGTGTGGGTCTGGACCGGAGGGCAGGAGGGCTGCCACTACAGGCCGCGCCAGGTGTATGCCGTTATGAAAATCCTTGCGCGCGAAATGGATAAAAGGCCTGCTCTTAAGGATGTAAAAATATCCGGCGCTGAAAACGGCGATATCCGCTGGTTCAACAAAACCTACAGCTTTGTGATGCTTCACGACAAAACCGTACGCAGAAGAGTGGATGCCGTGGATGTTCACTCTTATTTTCTCACTCCGGATGTGCCGGTTATAAGGCACTTTAAGTTCAACCGTATCGCTTTTCTGAAAAGATACAGAAAGTTTATGGATATTTTTTACCCGGGTGTTGCCGTTAAGACAAGTGAATGGACCCACATGAAAGGCGGCAGGGATTACGGCATTGATTCCGCTCTTGAGCAGGCCCGGGTGATGATTGAGGATCTTAAATATCTTAATGTCACCTCCTGGCAAAACTGGATAGCCCTTTCAAACGTTGACTATTGCGACGGCCTGATTTATGAGAATGACGGGCCGCGGACTTTTGAAATGACAAAGAGGTATTATGCCTTCGGCAACTTTTCAAAGTTTATCGGCAAGGGCAGCGTAAGGATTGAGGCAGATGCAGGTAAAGGCCTTGACTGCGTTGCTTTTGCCAAGGACAAAAAAACGGTGTGCGTTATTGCAAACCGTGAAAAAACAGATATAGAAATCAAGCTGCCCGGAAGCTCCCGGGAGATATATATGACAAGCGCACAGCTCAATCTTGACAGAGTTTATGACAGCGGCGGCGTTATCAGTCTGCCCGCTCAGAGCATCACTACAGTGATAACGGAGGACTGAACTGATGGTACTTGTTGAAAAAGCAAAAGGAATAATCACGGATGTAAGGGCATACTGGCGTGTGCCTGCAACCGGAGATTATGTGGCATATAAAGAGTATCTGATGCTTTCGGTCGGCTGGCTCGGTATGCGCCTTGCCACCACTTTCGGCATAGCTTTTTCGGTGAACAATCCGTTTACCGCTATGACCCTGCACATGGAGCACAGAGACCTGCTTATTCTCGGATATATCTGCACGGCTATCAGCTATGCGCTTGCTCCTCTTAACGCTTACATTATTGATAATCTGAAATCCCGTGTCGGCAAATACAAGGTGTTTGTGCGCCTGGCGGTGCCGTCGGGTATTCTTTCGCTTTTCGCTCTTTTTTATCCTTACGAAAAAATGACTTATGTGCCGATGATTGTTTCACTGTTTGTCATCGGGCAGATTCAGGGCTATGTTCAGGGCTGGTATAACACGGGCGTGAGCAACCTCGTCTATGTAATATCACCCAATTCAAAAGAGAGAGTAAAAATAATCACGGTGGCGTCGCTCGTGCATAATTTCGCTCCGAGCATCACGGGCCTTCTCATACCCATGCTCAGCGATGTGCTCGCCGGCGGCGACCTTTACAATATCAGAACCTACCGTCTCGTTTACCCCGCGTTTATCATAGTCGGTGTTGCGCTGAGTATGACCTCTTATTACGGGGTGAGCGAAAGGATAGTGGAGCCCAGGTCAAGGGCAACAGGCATAGGGCTCATTGAAGCGCTCAGGGATGTTTCCCGCAACAAGCTCTTCTGGATTAAATGCACCGACAACTGGAACAACTTTATGGAAGACAGCAAAAATGTGCTTATGCAGTGGCTGTTCTACTACGGCAAAGTCGGTTCAATGACAATGTACGGCATTATGGATACCGTATCATATAACTCATCCATGTGGGCTATGCTCTTCTCCCCTTGGATGATAGACAAGATGGGCAAGAAGGGCTTTAAGATAATCAAGAATATTTCTCAGGTGTTTATCACACTCGGGCTCGCGCTCACATATAAGAAGAGCCTGGTGATGATTTTCATCTTTTATTTCCTCAACCGTTTCTGGGAAACCACTGAGGTCATCGACCGATCAATCGAGTCCGACATACGCGATTATCAGCAGTATATAAGCGGCGAAAGGATTGACGGCTCTTTCGGCGTGGTTGATACTTATGTGGGCGGCGCAATCGGCGCTGTTACAAATCTGTTTGTGCCCTGGGTTTACAAAAGGAACGGCTTTGACGGCACAGATTATGATGTGCTCAATGTGTATGACAGCAACGGTGTTTATAAAGAAAACAATGTTCTTTATCCTCTGCTTGACAAGCTTATGTGGATTTCGCTTGCAGGTGCGATTATAGATGTTTTCCCGTGGTTCCTTTATGACCTGAGTGACACCGACCAGAAATCCGTGCTCAGGGTTATACGACTCAGAAGCGCGATTGAGGATAAAAACGAAGGTATGGTGGATGACGCACTTTACTGCGAGGCGTGCGAAGCCGTAATTGCCATGAAGGAAAATCTGGGCAGGGATAAAACCCCCGGACTTTCCGGCAGGCAGGGTATGACTGAAAAAGAGTACAGAGAAGAGAACAGGCGTATCAAGGCGGCAAACGAGGAGATTGATATTGCATCTTTCCTTTCAAATGAGATTGCCGGGTACAGCAGCGCTTTCGGCACCGCGCTCAAGGAACTGTGCTCCGATATATACAACGAGGGTCCGTCAGGCTTTTTCGCCAGCAATATTGATTTTGAGGCAAGAGCGCTTGCTCTGCCCGAGGGCGGAAACAAAAATGATAAACGCCTTCGCGCCGAAGCAATACGTATGTCACGCGCTGTGAAGCGCTCGGTGAAGGCGGTAGGCAGATATTACCCCGACGGATTCAAAGAGTTCTCGGCGTGCGCTTATGAGGCCCTTTACGACCTGCCCGACACCACAGCGCAGCTCAGAAAGCAAAAGAACGCTCTTATCAGAAAGGCAAATAAAGAACGCCGTTCCTACGGCAAGGTGATGAAACCTTATCTCTGGGCAAAGAGAAATGTTGTGCTCAGCAGAGCGTATGACGATATAGACGCTTTTATTGCCGATTACCCTCAGGTGAGACAGCGGCTTGATGAAAAGATTGAGTCCGAGAGAGCCGAAGAGGCGAGGCGCCTTGAGGAGAGAAAGGCAAAAGCACAGGCAAGAAAACGCGGATAAACTGCCCGATAACACGCGAAAGGAGGGTCATAAATGGATAAATTTGAGCTTGTTGCTCCATATAAACCGATGGGAGACCAGCCCACGGCGATTGCCGAGCTTACTGAAGGCATACGCAGCGGCCTGCGCGAGCAGACGCTTCTGGGTGTTACCGGCTCGGGCAAGACTTTTACTATGGCCAATATCATAGCCAACCTCAACAGACCTACCCTCGTGCTCGCGCATAATAAAACACTCGCCGCCCAGCTGTGCAGCGAGTTCAAGGAGTTTTTTCCCAACAACGCGGTTGAATACTTTGTATCGTATTATGATTACTATCAGCCCGAGGCCTATATTCCCACCACGGACACTTATATTGAAAAGGATTCCGCGGTAAACGATGAGATTGATAAGCTGCGCCATTCCGCCACCTCCGCTCTTTCGGAGAGACGGGATGTGATAATAGTCGCTTCCGTTTCCTGCATATATACCCTGGGCGATCCCATAGACTACAGAAGCATGGTTATCTCGCTTCGCACCGGTATGGAAAAAAACAGAGACGATATGATAGCCAAGCTCATTGCCATACAGTATGAGAGAAATGATATAGAGTTCAGCCGAAACAAATTCAGGGTAAGAGGGGATGTTGTTGAAGTTTTCCCCGTTTATTCAAATGACAGCGCGATAAGAATCGAGTTTTTCGGCGATGAAATTGACAGAATAAGCGAAATCAATCCGCTCACGGGTCAGGTAAAAAGCGTGCTCTCGCACGTCGCGATTTACCCCGCCTCGCACTATGTTATTTCACCCGATAAAATGGAGCGCTCCATTGAGGAGATAAGAGCCGAGATGGAGGACAGGGTAAAGTATTTTGAAAAAAACGGTAAACTCCTTGAAGCTCAGCGAATCAGGGAGCGCACCGAATACGATATGGAAATGCTGCGCGAAACGGGCTTCTGCAAGGGTATAGAAAACTACTCGAGGGTAATGAGCGGCAGACCTGCCGGCTCAGCCCCGTTCACGCTTCTCAATTATTTTCCCGATGATTATATCCTGTTCATAGATGAATCCCACGTTACGATTCCGCAGGTTCACGCTATGTACGGCGGGGACCGCGCCAGAAAGGAAAGCCTCGTCAGATACGGCTTCCGTCTGCCGTCTGCTTTTGATAACAGACCGCTTACCTTTGATGAGTTTTATGAAAGAACAGGGCAGAAAATATTTGTCTCGGCCACACCCGGCAGCTTTGAAAGGGAAAAGAGCGCGCGCATTTCAGAGCAGGTCATAAGACCCACCGGTCTGCTCGACCCCGAAATATCCGTACGTCCGGTTGACGGTCAGATTGATGACCTTGTTTCCGAAATCAATATAAGAACCGAAAAGAAGCAGAGAGTTCTTGTAACCACGCTCACAAAGAAAATGGCGGAGGACCTCACCGACTACCTTGAGGATCTGGGCATTAAAGTGAGATATATGCACCACGATATCGACACGATAGAGCGTATGGAAATTATCAGAGACCTTCGTCTCGGCGAGTTTGATGTGCTCGTGGGCATTAACCTTCTCAGGGAGGGTCTTGATATTCCCGAGGTGTCGCTTGTAGCAATACTTGACGCCGACAAAGAGGGCTTCCTCAGAAGCGAGACGTCGCTTATTCAGACCGTGGGCAGAGCCGCGAGAAACGCGGAGGGTACCGTTATAATGTATGCAGACAGCGTCACTCCTTCTATGGAAAGCGCGATAAAGGAAACGGCAAGGCGCCGTGAGAAGCAAAGCAGATATAACGAAGAAAACGGTATAGTCCCCAGGACCATCGTCAAGGATGTAAGGGATATAATCGAGATATCATCAAGGGCTGATGATGACGGCAAATCTTACGCGAGGATGAGCAGAAAAGACAGAGAGATGCTCATTGCCAAGCTCACCGCTGAAATGAAAGCGGCGGCAAAGATACTCGAGTTTGAACACGCCGCCTACATCAGAGACAAGATTGAAAAAATTAAAAGTGCAGGCAGGAAACAGAAATGATATCTGAAAACATAGTTGTCAGAGGAGCAAAAGAGCATAACCTCAAGAATGTGGATTTAACCATTCCCAGAAACAAGCTCGTTGTGTTTACCGGGCTTTCCGGAAGCGGCAAATCTTCGCTTGCTTTTGACACAATATACGCTGAGGGCAGAAGAAGATATGTGGAGTCTCTCTCCGCTTATGCCCGCCAGTTTCTCGGCAAAATGGACAAGCCCAATGTGGAGAGCATTGAGGGGCTTTCTCCTGCAATTTCAATAGATCAGAAATCCACTTCAAAGAACCCCAGGTCAACCGTAGGCACCATTACCGAGATTTATGATTATATGCGTCTGCTTTACGCGAGAATAGGGCTTCCGCACTGCCCGGTCTGCGGCAGAGAAATAAAACGCCAGACTGTGGATGATGTCACGCTTAAGATAATGGAGAACGAAGAGGGCACAAAGCTGCAGATTCTTTATCCCATAGCCAGGGGCAAAAAAGGCAGATTTGAAAAAGAATTTGAGCAGGTGCGCAAAAGCGGCTTCGCAAGGGTAAGAATAGACGGCAATATCTATGACCTGTCAGAAGAAATAAAGCTTGAAAAGAATATCAAACATAATATAGAAGTGGTTGTTGACCGCCTTGTTATCAAAGATAATATACGCTCCCGCCTCACGGATTCCATTGAAACCGCGGCAAAGCTCTCCGACGGTCTCATAATCGCCTTGTTTGCCGACGGTGATGAGCAGATGTATTCTCTCAACTACGCCTGCCCCGAGCACGGAGTAAGTATGGAGGAACTCGAGCCCCGCTCGTTCTCGTTCAACAATCCCTTCGGCTCCTGCCCGTCCTGTTCGGGCCTCGGTGAGCTTATGAAGGTTGACCCCGCTCTTATTGTTCCGGACCCATCTCTTTCAATCAGGCAGGGCGCAATCAATGCCTCAGGCTGGAGCCCCGAAGGGTCTATAGCAAGAATGTACTATGAGGGTATCGCGAAAGAATACGGATTCTCTCTCGACACCCCGTTTAAGGATATTCCCAAGGAAGGCAAAAATGTTCTCTTTTACGGCACGGGCGGCAAAAAGCTCAGCCTTGAGAGACCGGCACTATACGGCGCGGGCAATATGGAGTATTCCGCCGATTTTGAGGGCATTGTCACAAACCTTGAAAGAAGATACGGCGAAACAAACAGCGAATGGTCGCGCAGCGAGATAGAGGCGTATATGTCAAGAACGCCGTGCCCGGAATGCGGCGGCTCCCGCCTTCGCAAAGAAGCACTGTGCGTAACCGTGGGCGGCATTAACATAAGTGAGCTTACCCGCCTGCCCATCGCCGGGGAGCTTGAGTTTATAAACTCGCTCGAGCTTACGGAGCGTGAGCATTTTATAGCGGACCAGATAATAAAGGAAATAAAAAACCGCCTTGAGTTTCTTTCAAGTGTGGGGCTTGAATATCTTCAGCTTTCCCGCTCATCGGCGACTCTTTCGGGCGGTGAGGCGCAGCGAATCCGCCTTGCTACCCAGATAGGCTCATCTCTTATGGGTGTGCTGTATGTGCTGGATGAGCCGAGCATAGGTCTTCACCAGAGAGACAATCAGAAGCTCCTCTCCACCCTTAAGAGCCTCAGGGATATAGGTAACACCCTTATTGTGGTTGAGCACGATGAGGAAACGATACTCAGTGCCGACTATGTGGTCGATGTCGGCCCCGGCGCAGGAGTGCACGGCGGCGAAATAGTATGCACAGGTACGCCGTCGGACATAATGAAATGCAAAGACTCTGTCACCGGACGGTATCTGAGCGGCAGCGAGTTTATATCCGTTCCGGCTCAGAGGCGAAAAGGTAACGGCCTTTTCCTCGAGGTGCTCGGCGCCGCCGAAAACAACCTTAAGGATATTGATGTTAAAATTCCTCTGGGTGAATTTGTCTGTGTGACAGGCGTGTCGGGCAGCGGCAAATCCTCGCTTGTCAATGAGATTCTCAGCAAGTATCTTGCCGTACGCCTGAACTCTGCCAAGAAGGTGCCCGGAAAGTACAGAGAGATTCTCGGCGCGGAAAATCTTGACAAGATTATCAACATAGATCAGTCACCCATAGGTAAAACACCAAGGTCAAACCCCGCCACATACACCGGAGTATTCAATGACATAAGAGACCTGTTTTCACAGACGGTTGACGCAAAAAAGAGGGGATACAAACCAAACCGCTTTTCATTCAATGTCAAGGGCGGACGCTGCGAGGCGTGCCAGGGCGACGGAATAGTGAAAATTGAGATGCAGTTTCTTGTGGATGTTTATGTGCCCTGCGAGGTGTGCGGCGGCCACAGATACAATCACGAAACTCTCGAGGTCAGATACAAGGGCAAAAATATATATGACGTGCTTGAAATGACTGTTGAGGAAGCAATCAACTTCTTTGAGAG
Source organism: Clostridiaceae bacterium (assembly GCA_016282855.1). GTDB lineage: Bacteria > Bacillota > Clostridia > Oscillospirales > Acutalibacteraceae > CAG-177. The sequence goes on from JAEELT010000023.1 coordinate 11,281, forward strand.
CGTGCCGAAAATCCGAAGGAAATTACAGACGCTTTATGATGTAGGTCTCGGCTACATAAAGCTCGGTCAGTCATCTACCACTCTTTCGGGCGGCGAAGCCCAGAGAGTAAAGCTTGCCACCGAGCTCTCCCGCGCTTCAACAGGTAAAACAGTTTACATTCTCGATGAGCCTACCACCGGCCTTCACACCGCTGATGTTCACCGGCTGCTCGATGTGCTTTCGAAATTTGTTGACTCGGGCAACACGGTTATTGTCATAGAGCACAACCTTGATGTTATTAAAACCGCCGACTGGATTATTGACCTGGGCCCCGAGGGCGGAGACGCCGGTGGCTGTGTTGTTGCGCAGGGCACGCCCGAGCAGGTCGCAAAGGTCAAGGGCTCATATACCGGTCAGTTCCTAAAAAAACTTCTTAAAGAAAGGAAAGGCAAATAATGGCTGATACTATATCAAACGCGAAGGAGATACTGTCCGCTTTCGGTATTGAAGGAGAAATAGCCGAAATCAAAAGAATTGATGACGGCCATATAAACAACACATTTAAAGCCGAGGTCAGCGACGGCAGCGGCAAGCTGAGCAGGTATCTTGTGCAGGAGCTTAACACCACGGTTTTCAAAGATCCCGTTGCTCTTATGAATAATCTGCTCGGCGTTACAGCTCATCTGCGCAAGGCGGTTGAGGCCGCAGGCGGCGATGTGGACAGGGAAAGTCTCTACGCGTTTCCCGCAAAGGACGGCAAGCCATATTACATTGATGACGACGGCAGATTCTGGCGCTGCTTCAACTATATTTACGGCGCTCATTCCGAGCAGAGGGTTACAAGCCCCGAGCTTTTCCGCAAGGCTGCGAAGGCTTTCGGCCGGTTTCAGTGCCTGCTCGCGGATTACCCTATTGACGGGCTTGTTGAGACAATACCGAATTTTCACAACACCGTTTCGAGATTCGCGGATTTCAAGGCGGCGGTTGACAGCGATTTATCCGGAAGGGCAGACACCTGCAGGGAAGAAATCGCCTTTGCTCTTGAGCGCGAAAAGGATTGCTCCGTCTTTGTTGACCTAATAAAATCCGGCGAGCTTCCCCTGAGAGTTACTCATAATGACACAAAACTCAACAATGTTATGTTTGACGATGAAACGGGCGAGGGTATATGCGTTATTGACCTTGACACGGTTATGCCGGGTCTTTCGCTGTATGACTTCGGCGACAGCATCCGTTTCGGGGCGAGCACAGCCGCCGAGGATGAGAAAGACCTCGACAAGGTGCATTTCAGCCTTGAGTATTTCAGAGCCTACGCCGAGGGATACCTGTCCGAGGCCGGCTTCGCCCTTACAAAGAAGGAGATAGACTGCCTCGCTTATTCAGGAAAACTGCTTACCCTTGAGTGCGGCATGCGCTTCCTCGGTGATTATCTTAACGGGGACATTTATTTCAAGACAGATTATCCAAGGCACAATCTTGTAAGGGCGCGCACCCAGTTCAAACTTGTAAAAGAAATGGAAGAGCAGATGCCTGCAATAGAAGAAACCGTAAGGGAAGTCTGCAGGCAGCTCGGAATTGAAAAATGATAGGCGAGATTATATCCGAAAGAGAGCTCAGAAGCGAAATCGCGCTGTGGATGCTTGAAAACAAAAAGGGCATTGTTCTTCCCGAAGGGATGACGGCGCAGGAGTATGCCGAAAGCTGTTCCCTGCCCGACCTCGACTTCACTCACTCCGGCTCCTATGCCGACTCGGAGGGTAACCTCGTTACGCTCCTGAAGGCAAAAATAAAGCTGAGCGACTGGGAGACAAAAAACGGGCGCGCCGGTAAAGAGCTTACGGTGTATAAAGTGCTCAAAACTCCGGCGAGCAACCCGGATACCGAACCTTTCCCGTCCGGGTATATAACAGTTAAATAAGGCGCAAAAAAAAAGGCCCGCAGGCATTAACCTGCGGGCCTTTCATTGTATATGGAAAATTATTTCCAGTTTTCTCTCAGGTCGCCTATTTTGCCGATGAGCTCGGCACACTCGGGGAAGCTCATAATTTTGGGAACGGGGTAGAGAGGATTTGCTTCGTGGAGGGCTCTCTGGGCGATGGTGGGCACATCATTGGGCTGGATTTCAATATGCTCGGGGATGTTCATATATTTGTTCATTTCCTTGACTGCATTTATGAAAAGTTCAGCTTTCTGATGCTCTGCGAGGCCTGCTGTTTCGAGACCGGCCACATCCGCAAGCTCGGCAAGGCGTGCGTGCGCGGTTTCGCCGAAGTATTCAAGCACGTAGGGAAGAATGACAGCCATGGCAAGGCCGTGGGGCGTGCCGTACATACCGCCGAGGTTATGGCCTATGGCGTGAACATAGCCTACATAAGCTCTCGTGAAGGCGACGCCCGCAAGGTAAGAAGCCTCAAGCATATTCTCTCTTGCTTCTATATTCTTGCCGTCGTCATATGCGGTCTTGAGGTTGTCAAATATAAGTCTTACGGCTTTTTTGGCGGCTTCCTCTGTGCCGGGGGTATTGCTTTGGCCGATATATGCCTCTACGGCATGGGTAAGAGCATCCATACCGGTAGTGGAAGTGATGTGTTTGGGAAGACCTACTGTGAGCGAGGGGTCAAGCACTGCGTATTTCGGGCGCAGTACGGGGTCCTGAATTGCGTATTTCTCGTGGGTGGAGGGGTCGGAAACAACAGCTGCAAGCGTAGTCTCCGAGCCTGTACCCGCAGTGGTGGGCACTGCGTAAAGCATGGGGAGCTTTTTGAGCACTTTGAGCGTGCCCCTCATTTTCTTTACGCTCATATTGGGCCTTGCGATTCTCGCGCCGCATATCTTTGCGCAATCCATCGGTGAACCGCCGCCGAAAGCAATAATGGCCGAGCAATGATGATTGTTATATATCTTTACCGCTTCTTCTATATTGGCAATGGTGGGGTTGGGCTGTACACCGTCAAACACAGCGTAGTTTATGCCCTGCTCCTTAAGGCCTTCAAAGAGCGGATCAAGCAGATTGAGGCCCATAAGCCCTTTGTCCGTAACAACGAGCACACTGAAATGGCCGTTATTCTTTATGATTTCGGGGAGCTTCCTGACAGCTCCGTCGCCTTTTATAACCCGGGGTTCGGTCCAGTCAAGGAAATTAACGGCTACTCTGAACGCCGCCTGATAGGTTCTGCAGTAAGCAATTGTTAGTTTTGTTACCGGCATATCGGCACCTCCGCATATATTTTTATTGTAGTATAACACTTAATTGGTTATGATTCAATTGTTTTTTTTTCGGGCGGCAGGTTATTTGCCCGCGGTCTCTGAGCTGATTGTTATTCTGCCCTGACCGCCGGGCGCCGAGTATTCACTGCCTACATTGCCTTTAAGATCGTTAACGATATAGTCAATCAGAATCTGATTGTCGAGCTTTGTGCTTTTTTCTATAAGCTCTGCTTTGTTAAAAGCCGTGGAGCCGTCGCCGTTATTGAGAAGCACATATACCGAGCCCGCCACGGTATATGTTTTTTCGGGGTCAATCGGCTGATTGCCGACCATAGCATTTTTAACCCTGCGTTCTCCTTCAAATCCCTTGCACATGCTGTTTTCATCAGCCACGCAGGGGCTTGGTACGGAAACATCGATTTCATAACTGAGGCCCGCTGTCTGAAGAAATCCTCCGAATTCATTCGGCACTTCCTTAGCGCCCCACTCGAGCGCGTCCAGAATCTGCTGCCCGGTTGCCTTTATTACGCATATTTCATTGTTGAACGGAAAAACGCTGATTATATCGCCGTAGGTGATATCGCCCTTGCTGATGCTTGTGCGGATTCCTCCGCCGTTTACAATGGAAATATCCGCTCCGGTATCGGCCATTATCGCGTCGGCGCATAAATCGCCGAGATTGGTTTCTGAAAAGCGAATGATGCGCACCGGATTTCCGCTTTCATCTTCCAGCTCGGGGTCATTTATCGTGAGGTCAACATCGCTTTTTGCCACAACACGATTAAGGCGTTCTTCTAATGCGGAGAGAGCGGCATCAACTTTTGTCTTTATTTCGTTTTCTATTCCGAAAAGCTCGGCAGCGCTTTTATCATTGTTCCAGCTGAAAATGTCTGTTTGAGCGACTCCTTCATCGGGAGAGATTCTGCTGTAGCCGATGTTGTTCAGTTTTGTGCCGCACGCGGAGCGCGCAACATCTTTTCCGTCTTTATTTTTTATAACAAGCTGATTTGTATCGTGGCTGTGACCGTCAAGAAATACATCTATACCGCTTGTATTCTTTATTATTTCTTCGCTTGTCCACGGTGATGATGAAGGATCATTGCCGATATGCCCGAGGGCATAAACGTAGTCGGCGCCTTCGGCTCTCGCCGAGTCAACCGCTTTCTGCACGGCGGAGTAAACCGCTTCGCCTGTTTCATCGCTCATAAAGCCGTAGATGAACTCGCCGTCGCTGTTCTGAAAATAAGCGGGTGTGGATGACGCGATGGTTTCCGGAGTTGTAATGCCTACAAACGCTATTTTTATGCCCGCGGCTTCCTTGATAATGTATGGGTCAAATACAGGCTTGCCTTCTTTGACAAAATTACAGCTTACATACGGAAAATCAGCTTTTTCAACGAGGCTGAAAAATGTTTCCATACCGTAATCGAAATCGTGGTTGCCTATAGTCGCAACGTCATATTCCACAGCGTTCATCAGGTCTATTATCGCTTCACCCTTTGAAAGCATACCTATGCTTTCGCCCTGGGTCGCGTCGCCGTTATCAACAAGCAGAGTTGTGTATCCGTCTTTTTCAAGCTTGTCACGTATCTGCCTGAGACCCGCCAAACCGAAGCCTTTGTCTATGCCGCAGTGAATATCGCTTGTGTAGAGGATTATCACTTCACCGTTTTTTTCAGCTTCGGCAGTCTGCGGGGCTTTGCCGCAGGAAACGGCTGTAATAATGAGAATAAAGGCTGTGATAAGCGCTGCGAAAGCTTTGATTTTTTTCATGCATTTTACCTCTTTCCTTCTGTGTTTTACTTTACTATTTTAACCTTTGTGCTTTATAAAATCAATATATAATTTCATTATTATAATACGCTTGAAACGCAGGAGTAATTATGATATATTTATTTATAAGAGGTGAAGTGAAAATGAAAAAGGCAATATCCCTTGCGCTGTCGCTTATTATATGCCTTGCGTGCCTTACTCCGGCTTTTTCGCTGGAAAGCAGGCACGAATGGAGCCATGAGCTTAAAACACAGTGCGGCGGCAGATGCGGCAACAGTCCGGTGATAATCATACCGGGCATTATGCAGTCGCAAACCTACGTGCAGGATAAGGACGGCAATGATATTCTCACAAGCGAGGGCTTCCCCATCCTTGAGGGGATGGACCTTTCCTTTATGTTTGACACCGAAGCAGTAAAACGCGAGCTCAAAGCAGCCGTTCCCGACATTCTCAAAGCGGTTGCGAGGCGCGACAGAGACGAGCTGTTTGATATTCTGCTTGAGATATTCGATCACAGCTTTGCCGACCACTATTTTAACCCCGACGGCACAAGGGTGAATTCCGCAGCTACGGATGAGTACTGGTACTCTCTTGCCGAGTGCAAGACCACCCCCGATAAATCATACAATTACGCCAAGGGTTATTCAAAGGATGAAAACGGCAATCCGCTTCCTTCCACAAAGTATGAGAATCAGTATGATTTCATATACCGTCAGGTGGATATAGCCGCTTACTGTGAGAAGTGCGGCTATGACCACGCTTATTATTACGCCTATCCGTCCTTCGGCAATATCCTTGAAACCGCGGCGGACCTCAACGAATATATTGATATGGTCAAGTGCCAGACCGGTCACGATAAAGTCAGCCTTGTTTTCATAAGCCTTGGCGGCACAGTAGCCAACACTTTCCTTGCAGATTATGTTGACCCCTCGGAGATTGACAGAGTTATTCTCGCCGCGGGAGCGCTTGACGGGTCATATCTGCTTTCGGACCTTATGGCGGGCAAAACCACCTTCGACAACGGCCTTGTGCTTTATAACGACCTTATTCCCAATATTGTCGCAATAGCGGCGCAGGAATATATGTCGCTGGCTTATCTCGGCAATACCCTTGCCAGAGCGATACCGCAGGATGTGTTCAGCGATTTTCTGCAGGACGCGCTCGAGCGCGCGCTTGACGAGGTGCTCGGCAAGTGTATAAGAAACTGTCAGTCAATGTGGGCTCTCGTCCCGTCGGGCGAATATGAGGAGCTCTCGGCAAAGTATATCTCCGATGAGGAACATAAAAAGCTTAAGGAGATGACCGACAGATACTACGCGATTCAGAAAAATTCCTCAAAGCGCATAAAAGAGCTTGAAAAAGCGGGCATGGATATATTCTGCATCTGCGGCTACAATCTTGAGCTCCCGGCAGCCGTGGAGCATTACGCACTCAGTTCAGATAATATCATTCAGGCTTCATCCACCTCAGCGGGCGCTGTGTTTGCCCCGGTAAACGGCACGCTCGGCGCCGATTACGTGCCCGTGAAGGATGCTTCATATATCAGCCCCGACGGTATGGTTGACGCGGGCTCCTGCGCGCTGCCCGACAAAACTTTCTTTGTCAGAAACCAGAGCCATCTTAAGCTTCAGTCAAGCGTTAATGATGTTATCGGGCTCTGTGTAGCGATACTTACCGACAAAACCATAACCGACGCCAGGGAGCACAGCGGCGGTTACCCGCAGTTCAATGAGTACAGAGACCTCACTCAGATAGAAAGGCTCCTTGACCAGTACGAAAAAGCCGACAAATCCGGGGTCAGGAGCAAAAAGCTTGACGCCTGTGAAGAGGCGGTACAAAACGCAAAAGACGTGAGGGCAAAGAGAGTCTGGTCGGCGTCCGAGGCAAAGGAAGCAGAAGAAAAGCTTTATAAGGCAATGGAAAAAGCCCGACTTCTTTCAAAGGGGTCAGACAGCAGCGTTGTCACCTACAAGCTCCTGCCTGTGATTGAAAAAATCTGCAAGGCAATCAGCGATATTTTCAGGTTTATATTCAGAGGCAACGATTACTATCTGTTCACAATAAAACTGATATAACGGAGGGAAACAAAAATGAGTGAGCTGCAAAAAAAGCAGATGCCCAAAGCTTATGCCGTTTTGTGGGGCGTCATCGCCGCCGCTTACGCGGTATGGATGACCTTCTTTATGAGAGAAATAGTGCTTGTGCGCTATGAGACGCCGCAGGCAAGAACGGTTGACGGCTATCTCTATACCGACATCACCGGCATGATAGGGCGCCACTGGCTGTATCCCGTGTGGGTTGTCATCTCGGTCGCCACGCTTCTGCTCTTTATTGTCTATATCAAAAAGATTCTCTACGCCGATTCTCTCGGCAAATTCGCAAAGTGGTTCTGCCTGGCAGGCGCGGTCATCGGCTGTGTTTATGTTGTTGTTTACGGCCTTCTTGACGCTCCCGACAAGCAGGGCGAAATAGCAAGCTTCGGTGACAAGCTCAAGTACATCACCGCAAGTATGATAGGCCTTATGTGGCCTTGGCTGTTCCGCGTGTGGGGTGTCGTAGCCGCTCTCACCGTATTTACAAACACTATGTACTGCTATCGCAGATATAACTTCAACAGCAGACTCGGCGTTATTCTCGGCTCAATCGGCTGTGCCGCGATTTATCTCACAATCAACTGCCCGTCAATGGGTGATGATGACAAGGATTTTTCAATCCCCAGGTGTTCCGTTCACTGGGCGGGCGCGCTCATATTCGCCGCCTGTTGTGCCGCTCCGCTGATTATTTTCCTCTTCAGCAAGGGGCGCAGGGAGAAGGGCAGATTCCTCGGAGCATTTATAATTTTTGTCGCTCTCCTCGTTGTGATGGCTGTGCTTCTTGTCACGGTCGGAAAGAGCGCAATGATTGAGAATATTCCTATGGTTGCCGCTTATATACTGCTCATTACTCTCAACTTTACCGATTTTTATGAGAAAAAAGCAGAGTAACACGTTTGTTTAATAATCAAAACTGCGGGTCTTTTACGGACCCGCAGCTTTTTTTTTACTTAATTGTTTTTCGTGCCTTTGCCGGTATATTCATCAGCGTGATGGCTGCTGTAACAAGCAGTATGCCTGCAATTTTCAGTATGTTACGGCTCTCTCCGAATACTGTCATACCAATCACCGCGCCGACTACCGGCTCAACCGCCACAAGAATGGAGGCTTTGCCGCCGTCCATCCCGCTCAGCCCGCGGGTGTATAAAAAGTAGGGGAGTACGGTTGAAAAAATGCCTATACCCAGGCTCAGAAGTATCATTTTCGGCGATGCAAAAACCTCACGGAAGGTTTCGGCGGGTTTTCCGATTGCCGCCGCCGCGGGCAGACCGAAAATGAAGGTCCACATTGTCACCGTCTTTGTATCATATTTCTTAAGCGCAAGGCGGCCGAATATGGTATAAAGCCCGTAGGCAAGCCCCGAGAGCAGGCCTGTGAGCAGTATGAGCGGCTTTATTGTATAGTCGCCGCCCGCAAGACCCGCCACAAGCACACAGCCACCGAGAGTCAGAATCAGCGCGAAAAGCTTCAGCGGGGTTATTCTTTCCTTGAAAAACACCGCGGAAAGTATCATCACAAATACCGGAGAGGTGTAGAGAAGCACCACGGCAACGCTCGCCTGCGAGTGTATCATTGTGTAAAAATAGCAGCTGTTGAAAAACACTATGCTCACTATTCCCGTGCCGATGAAAATAATGAAATCACGGGGATTTATCTTCATCTTGTCTCTGTCTGTCACAAGCAAAAACAGAGTAAAGGCAGGGGCTGCAACAGCCATACGGATAAACGAAATCTGCAGTGCGTCCATTCCGCCGGCGGAAAGGTTTTTAATAAACAGCGATATTATACCCCACAGCACGCCCGCCATAATAACGCACAGCGGCGCGAGGGTTCCGCTTTTTGTTTTATCGGTCATATCTCAAATGTCTCAAGTGTTTTTCCTTTCGCAAAATTATGAAATCTCAGCACGGTTCTGCCGTCATAAAACTCCGCCAGCAGGCCTATGCCGTGCTCCGAATTATCCCCCTCGGCATCGTAATTGCCGTCGTTGCCGGCCGAGGGCAGATTGATGTAAGTTACATTGCCGTCGGTTGTAAGGCTGCCCTCGCCAATTCCGAAATGCGAGTGTCCGCACACATATATAACTTTAGCGCCGCTGTTTTGCAGCGCGCTGTCAAGCCTGTCATTGTTTGTAGTCAGGTTAAAGGCGAAGTAAGACTGTCTGCCGTTTCTGCCCCTTATGAGATTGTGGTTTATTACCACGGCTGTTTTGCCGCTCCGGGCGCAGTCGGCAAGCTCGCTTTCGAGCCAGTCAATCTGAGAGTCGGTAATAACCGACAGGGTGTCCTTCGCGTTGCTTTCGGAGCCGAGTATGATAAACCTCGCCGTGCCGTAATCCTTTGAGTAATACACACTGTCAATATCCGCCGAGCAGTAGCTGTTGTAAGCTGAAACGGCTCTTTCCGAGAGCTTATCGTAAACCTGTGTGTCATCGGTGTTGCCGAAGTCGTGGTTTCCCATTGCAACAAGCACGTCGCTGCCCTTGTTGAAGCGGTAAACGAGGCCGTAAAAATCAAACCACTCGAGCGACTGGCCGTTCATTGTATTGTCTCCGGCAAAAGCAATCACATCGGGGCATTCATCGCCTGACCATACCCCTTTCAGGGTGCTGCCGATTTTTCCGAAGCGTGACGGGCTGTTGGTTTCGGTGTGAATATCCGAGAGAATAACGGCGCTGAGCAAAACGCTTTCCGGATTCTCAAATGAATAAGAAGGTACGGCTTCACCGCCCGCAAACAGAAAAAATGAAATTATAACCGCGATTATTCTTAACATATCTGCCTCCGGTATTAAATCTGAATTTTACATTATATAATATACTCGCCGCCGGTAAAATATTCAAGTGGCGTTCGCTGCAAAAAAGAATAAAACTGTGGAAATGACTTTTGTAATATGATATAATTAAGTCATAAATCAGGCACCGGTTCCGGTTATACCGTTTCTCAGAATAAGAAATACGGAGGTCACCCGATGGAAAAAACTGTTACCTTTGATAAAATCATTATGAGCGCCGGGGAGTTTTCATCCCTTGCCTCCACGGGCAGGCAGGATTATTTCAGCGTCGGCGCACTCACGGTGCTCGCTCTGTGCAATTACAGGCAGAGCCCTGAAATCTGCTGCGAAATGCTGGGCATACTCAAAAACCCGGCCGAGCCCGTAAGTGTTTTTGAAAAACAGTTTCTCAGGGACTGCCTCGGCGGAAAGGATTACAAGCCGTTCTCCTATTTTGAAGGCTCGTCTCCCGACAATTCCTACACCCCCGCCGAGCCCTGCAGAATAACTCTGTCAACCAATCCCTATTCGTTTGCCGATGATGGCCGTGTTACCCTCTGGCTTCACTCCTCGGGGGCGGACAGCGACAGGCAGATAAAACTCAGGCAAAAAAAGAGTACCGGCGAGTGGTTCCTCACCGAGCAGTTTCTTCTTGCCGATATAAGAATCCCGTCTTCTCAGGACCCTTGGGCATAAAAAGCCTTAAATTGCCCCGCCCGTTATCAGCAAACGGACGGGGATTTTTTTAGTTTAATCATTATCGGAAATTATAATCGGGGCGCACGGGTCTGCCGGTTTGTGATGACTCTATAATCGCAAGGCAGGCCTCAACCGTTTTTGCGCCCTCGCGGGCATCCGTAATCAGAGGAGTTTTGCCTGTTACGGCGCCGGCAAACACTTCAAATTCACGCGCTGCGTTGTGGTTGTTTACCTGCACGGGTATAATACGGGGCTCGTGCGCCATTCCGTCTTCGCCTGCCGTGAAAAGCGTCATTTGAGGTGAAGTGTTGTCACAGATGATTGTGCCTTTGGTGCCGTAAATCAGAGTGCGCATTGTATAGTCTCTTTTGCACCCCGTGGAAACAAAGACCTTGCCTATAACTCCGCCGTCAAATTTAATCACCGCAACGGTAGCGTCATCATAGGCAACCTGCGGCAGCAACTTGTGAGTGCCGTAGGCAAATACCTCTGTCGGGTCGCCGACGAGCCAGCGCAGCAGGTCAACCGCGTGGCAGCCTCCGCCGATAACTCCGTGCCTTTTCGGGTCCGCGCGCCAGGTGTCAACAAGGTACATATAGTCGTGCGCGTATTCGCTCTCGGCATAGTAGATTTCTCCGATTTCGCCCGAGTCGATAATTTCTTTCGCTTTTTCAAAAGCGGGTGTAAAACGGCAGATCTGCCCTACCATGCACATACGGCCGGATTCATCCGCGGCGCGGATTATTGACAGCGTATCCTCTCTCGTGAGCGCAAGGGGCTTCTCGCACAGCACATGCTTGCCCGAGCGCAGAAAAGCGCTTGTCAGCTCCGCGTGGCTCTGGTCCGGCACGGCAACGGTCACCGCCTGAATATCTTCGCGCTCAAGCAGGTCGCGGTAGTTTGTGAACCGTTTTTCTTCTGGGATTGAGTATCTCTCGCCCGCAAAGCGCAGCGCCTCGGGGTCGCTGTCGCATATGGCGGCAATTTCCGCCCCGCCCGCAAGAGCCCCCTCTATGTGGGACATACCGAATTTCAGCCCGATATTGGCAACTGTGAGCTTGTTTTCCATAAGCCGTAACCTTCTTTCAGCCATATATATAATACGGATTGTTTGCAAGCTAAATATACCACAGCGCGCGGAAAACTACAACATAAATCATCGGATTTCGTGCCCTGAAAAGAAAAACGGCTGTTTATATTTTCTTCATTGCAAAAATTCGCAATATAAAGTATAATAATTATAAATCTGTCGAAAGAGAGGATATAAAATGCCTGAAAGTACTGTATTGAACGGAGCCCCCGCTCAGGAAGAAAAGCAGATTAAGAAGGCCGAGTTTGTCTCTTATCTTACCGCTGTATTCTTTTACACCTGTATTACCGGTATGCTTGAGAGCTACAGAAGCGCCTATCTTGTAAATGTGCTCAAGCTTGAGTCCTCGCAGACTTCGCTTTTCAACACTCTTATCAGTGTTATCCCGTTTTTCCTTAATTTCATTATCGCTATGTATATCGATAACCGCAAAATCGGCAGGAGCGGCAAATTCCGTCCTCTTATTCTTGCAAGCGCGGTGCCCGTTGGCGTGCTGCTTGTGCTCTCGTTTATTACCCCGGCCCCGATAGTCAGGGCGGGCGGAGCCCTGCTCATTGCTTACCTTGTGGCAATCGCGATTCTTTTCGGTGTGTTTTCGCATTTCGCAGGCACAATCAATAACCTTGCCGTAGTGCTCACCCCCAATATGAAAGAGCGCGACACCGTTATGTCCTTCCGCAGCATTTCCTCGGCCGTAGGCAACTCCGCGCCGCTTGTGATTATACTTGTGATAGGTCTTATCTGGAAGGATGAAGCCACGCAGTATATCATCGGCGCAGTGCTGTGCGCCGTGGTCGGCATAGTCACCATGCTGTTCGGAATCCGCCTTACAAAAGAAAGAATCGTTTATACCAAAAAAAGAGAGAATCCGCTTATCGGCTTCAAAGAGGTGCTTGTGAACCCTCACGCCTGGGTTATTATCATAAGCGAGCTGCTCAAGAACTTCAGAAAAGTTTCCACTTATATGGGTGTGTTCCTTGCTGCGGCTCTCCTGGGCTCCACATCCAAGTTCCTTCTCTTCGGCCTGCCCACCGGCATAGGCACCGCGGTAGGTATGCTGATAATCAACTTCCTTCTTAAGAAGTTCACATCCAAGGTGCTTTACATCGCCAGCGGTGTGTATTCCCTGATTATCAATACGCTTGCTTTCCTTGTGGGCTACACCTATTTCAAAAGCGGCTCATCGGTTTTGCAGATTGTGTTTATAGTCTTCCTGTTTCTCATCGGCCTTCAGTTCGGCGCGTCAAACCTGCTGCCGAATATGTTCCAGGCGGATGTGCTTGAAGATCTCGAACTTAAAACGGGCAAGCGCCTCGATGCTTCTCTGCCCTTCGTGGTCGGCATAGGCACGCTTATCAGCGGCACTGTCGCCACGGCGCTCGCTCCGAGAATTCTCTACGGCGACAGCTCGATTATCCAGTATATTCAGCCCACTGACCTTATTCCCAATCCGGAGCAGTCGCTCAAGACCAAAATTCTTATGCTCTTCTTCTACACCGTTGTTCACGGCATAATGATGTTCCTTGCCGGCGTGCCCTATTTCTTCTTTAAGCTTACGGGCAGGCGCAAGGAGGAAATCCACGAAGCCGTTCTCGAAAACAGAAAGGCAATGGAAGAAGCGCGCCCGGAAGAGGAATAATCAAAAGCATCAAAAGGCAGGAAAACGGCTTCATTCTTATGATTCACGGCGGCTCGCGGGCAACAGAGAATCAATACTGAACGCTTTCAAGAATGCAGGCGCGCCTTATGACTTCGTTCTTTACCCGGTTTCCGGCCACGGACTCAAGCTCAATCACATTACCCCCGCCGCCAAAAAATATACCTCTCTGCTGTTTGAATACTGCGAAAGATATTTCTGATTTCATAACAAGCCGGGTGCTGCCCGGCCTTATACACAAAAAATCACCTGCACCGGGCAGGTGATTTTTTATGCTGAGTATTTATTGCGCGGCCGGTTTTATATGGTGATAAGAAACAGGCAGGCGTTCAGCAGAATCCAGCACGCAAAAGCAGGGATGATTTGCTTCGGGCCGTATTTCATCTTCACAAATCTGCTTATCAGAAGGCCGGTCAGATGGATTATGCAAAGCGCGGTGATAATCGCGGTAACGATTCCGGTCGGCCAGTTGGGCAGCACAATTACAGGCAGAACCGCCTCGGAAAAGCGGTAACTGACAAAGCTTAAGAAAAAGACAAGGGTTGCTAAAACAGGCAGAAACATTGCGGCCAGGCTGATGAACGAATGCAGAACCGGCTTTGATGCTCCGCTCTCTTTCTCTGTGGACAGCGTTGTGATAAAAGTGAGTATAAGCAGCGAGGGTGTCAGGATGCCGAGCGGAACAATGCAGTTATAGGGCAGATAGGGCAGGCTTTCCACGGAATTCTGCCAGAAATATACAACACAGCAGGTTGCCGTCAGCAGAACGGGGAATAACAGTTTCTTTATGCTTTTCATTTCGCACCGTCCTTTCCGCGGAGAATTGCGGCATTCACTCTGAACCATACAGCCGGGCTGTTGCTGCGGGCAATATGCGTAAGCGAGAGCGGCGAAACATCTGTGAAGGTGTTGCCCGAAATCTCAACATTTACGCAGTCCGCAAGGAAATATGACCGCCCTTTCCCGATATCATAGCGGAAAGCGTCTCCGAGAGTGACGGTATTGTTTCTGAAAACAAAATTGTTTACATTGTTTACCACCATCAGATTGCCGCACAGATCGGTGAACTCGTTGTTTTCAATGAAAATATTTGTGAAGGCGTATGAGTGGTTGCTCTTTTCGAGCAGCTTTGTGCCCACTTCTATAACCTCCGTGCCGATTACCGAGCATTCAATGAATTTATTGTTACGCACGGTAATGTTGTCCGCGCCCGTTCCCTCATGCCACACACCGTTGATATCCATTACAATTTTTATTGCGTTGTGCGTGGTCTTGTAAAAAACATTGTTTTCAACAAGTCCGTTCGAGGTCTGCAGCAGCAGGCCCCTTGCTCGGTGCTCGTGGAAACGGTTGTTGCGTATGACATAGTTGCCGCCGGTGTTGTCCCTGTTGAAAAGGAAGCAGCCTTCGCCGATTTCAGCGGGAAGGTCATCGCTGAAGGTAACTTCTCTGTATCCGTCCTCCGTTGAGCCGCAGATTTCGGCAACGGCGGTAATATCGGTAAGATTGAAGCTTTTATCTCTAAATACAACTGTCTCGCCCGGGTCAACATTCATTGAGCCGTCGGCTTCAAACACAACAGTCCTGCCGCTGACGCTTCTGATAAGGCCGATGCCGCTGTTGATATTTATGTCGTCATCGCCCTGACGGCTGAAATCGCAGTTTTCAATCAGGAAGCAGCCGTCCGAGTCGCTGATGTGAACCGCGTCGGCGTCAAGGGAAGTAAGATGGTCGGGTTTCTCCGGGTCGGGGCCGATAAAGATATTGCGCAGGATGAAATGCGATGTTCTTTCGCCCACGATTATGCCCATTCCCGTTCCGCCGTACAGGTTCAGACTGTCAAGCGTGATGTCTCTGCATTGCCCGTAAACATCTATGAGAGAGCCGCCGTAGGCAGTGCTGCGCAGAATATAAGAATTGCCGCCGAAATGCGCCCACGCGCCGTTATGCACCACCCTTAAGGTGTTATCGCCGATTTTAGTCACCTTTTTGATAACATCGGGATTCTGCCCTTCATAGCTTTCGATATAAGTTCCTTTTGCGCCGTAAGTGCGGGTATCCGGGTCGCACTGGCTCACGGCGTAGAGCATATCCTCTCTTGCGTATTCGGGGCTGTCAAAGATAAAATCGAGAGTGTATTTTTCGCCCTCAACATCAACCGCGCGGGCATAAGCGCTCAGAGGAATTTCATCCCAGTCCCATTCATAGGTAAGACCGCGCACTTCCACGCATTCGCACTGCCTGAGAGTGAAAAGACTGCTTCCGTGACTGTAAAGTATGGTTGCTCCGTTGCTATCTATGCAGGCGTCTTTTATGCCCTCAAGCAGCAGCGCGCCGGCAACATAATAAACGCCTTTATCAAACATAAGATGTATGCCCGGATTGTCTCTGCAATAGGCGAAAGCTGAGTTGAGCGCCTCGGTATTGTCTTTTTCGCCGGGCGCGGCGCCGAATTGTGAGACGGGAACCGTCTGCAGTACCTCTTTTTTCGGCGATTGAATGTAAAACCTGATTCCGCCGACGCCGTTGACTTCCTCAAACTCCCGAAGTTCGTTTGCCTCCGGTTCATTCTCAACAAGCACTTCGCGCTTTTCGGGCAGAGGCGTACGGTCCGTCAGGACAAACGCGGCGGACCCGACCGCCAGCGCGATGATACATAAGATTATCACCGCTGTCTTGAAATGTTTCATTACGGTCCCCTTTCTGCAATTCGAATTTGCCGCTATGTTATTGGCATTTATCAAATATTATCAAAATAATTTTATCAAATCACGAAATCAAATTCAATAAGTATTTATTCGAAAATTCAATATCACTTAATAAAAAGCATAATACATATCGGTTTCCAAGATTGAAAATGAAATCAAATCCGTTCCCAACCTGCCGAAGGCGGATTTAACTGAAAAGAGCACTGCCGGAGCAGTGCTCTTTTCCTGGTGGACCCGAAGGGATTCGAACCGCGTTATCGCGGGCATCGCTCAATCGTTTTCGTTATCGGATGCATCACTTTTGCATTTTGTCTTTAATGAACAAATTTGATTTTTTCCATATTGTAACTTTTTTAACGCAATCGTTCTCTTTATTTATGGGTAGAAATATGATATACTCTTTCTCGAAAAAAGCATTATTCTTAAAAAGAAAAAGGGGGGGCTATTATGCTTGTTTTTTTATTGTCTGCAATAGATAATGATGAAGACAGAATCTACTTTACCAATATCTATTATGATTATAAGCAGATTATTTTTAAAACTGCTTATGAATATCTTGATGACAAGTCTTTAATTGAAGATTGTGTTCAAAATACATTTCTAAATCTTATAAAATTCTTTGATACTTTTTAAAAGGTTTCATTAGATAAGCGAGCTTCATACATATCCAGCTGCTGTAAATATGCAGCGCAGAAAATGAATATGAAAAATCATTATGAAGTCCCATATGATGATCATCTTGAAGAGTATACGCTTCCTGACAAATCAAACAGTTATGATGAATTGGATAAAATATCTTTAATTGAGGCTATTGATAATCTTGATGAGAAATATCGGGAGCCGTTTATTATGAAGTATGTCAAAGGCTTTTCGCTGGAAGAGATTTCTGATATGCTTGGAATTACTGTAAACCTTGTTAAACAAAGATTATTCAGAGCAAAAAAGATATTGTATGAATCGTTAATGGAGGATTAAAATGACACTTGAGGAACTGTTCAAAGAAGCAGGCAAAGAATGGGACGAATTATACTGGCAACGCTTTTTAGAAAAAATCAATTCGGTTCCGGATTATTATATTACTATAGAAACGGACAAAAAGATAATAGAATATATTAAGAAACTCGAAATAAAGTATTTATATTATTATTATAATAATAAGCGAAATCGATTCAGGAATTCAAAAAAGAGACTGAAAGTTCTTCTCGTTGCAGCAGTTTTAATTATTATTCTGAGCGTTTCTGCTTTTTCATTCAATCCTGTTAAAGATTTCTTTTTTAAAGTTTATGAAAAAGGGACAGAGTTTTTCTTTAATTATGATAAGAATGCTACAGATGATTATCTTTATGCTGAGTATACTTTTATTCCTAAGGGGTATCACCTAGTTCAAAAAAGGAATTTTAAACTAGGACAACAATTTGTATACAAAAAAGAGGACAAAAGAATTGTAATTGATACTAATATTACTAAGCATTCATCATCATTTATAGATACTGAGAACGCCAATGTCGGAGAAATAGTTGTTGGAAAATACAATGGTTACTACAGTATTACAGATAGTGAAATAATAGTTATATGGTCAACAGGCAAGTACTGTCATTCCATAACTTCTGATTTTAACGAAGAACTAATTAATCTTGATTTGGTCGTCAAGATTGCTGAATCAAGAATCCCAGAAAAATGATAATATCAACTTAATATGTAACTTTTACGCTTCTTTTCTACTCTCTATATATGAGGGACTATTTTGATGTTCAACAAATCTATTGAAATTTGTCACTGATTGCCGAACCAATCAGGCGATTCTTTACAAGATAGGTGACGGTTTCTTTTCTTAATCCACAGCTTTTATACGATTATTAGTAATAAGAAACAATAAATCTTTAACCCGAAAGGAGATAATCAAAATGAAAAACACAATCGGAAAAATCACGGCTGTTATCTGCGCAATTCTTATGTTCGCATCACTGTTTACGGTTCTTGCAAGTGCCGATAACCCTGTTGCAAGCGGCAAATGCGGCGAAAACGCAAGCTGGACTCTTGATAATGCTGGCATTCTCACCATCACGGGCACGGGAGCAATCAGAGTTGATGATGACCCGGACGAGGGCGGAAAGGATCTTGTTCA
>JAEELT010000004.1 GCA_016282855.1 Clostridiaceae bacterium
AAGACGAATCGGGAGTCCTGGATGTCAACGGGACTGAAATAGAAATTGTTCCTGTATATAAATTCCTTTTGGGATTATAATATAGTCAACATAGTTTATTATGAAAAACCGGGCTGATGTAATATCAGCCCGGTTGTGTTTTATATAGTACAGTACTAAGATTAATACTTTTCAAGCGCTGTTGATATTCCTAGAATATAATAATAACTAATTTATACTTTTCTGTATATGTTTTAGATGTGAACTTTTCTATCGTTGAACCACTTACTAAAAGGAATGGATTATTATTAACAACCCTTACAGCCTGAAACTCGGTATCAAGGCTCCCTATGAATCGACAGAGCCCAATCAGATTGTAGTGGATTATATCGTCGGCATGACCGACGACTACTTTGTGGATTTATACGCACATCTGTTCCCCGAAAGTAAATATGCGATAAAGTATAAAGGGTATTTTGAATAAAAGGCATTAAATCACCCTCGGCAGAATGATCTCAGCCGGGGGTTGCTGTTTGTTTATTACTTGTTGCACAATGCTTCAACCTCGTCGCAAACCGCTTTGAGGTTGCAGGTTCCGCAGTCCATTTTCAGATTTTTCATTATGTGGTCGAGCGCCGCAGTTATGCTCTCTGATTTTTCCATTACCTTTTCAAGCAGGTCATAAGGGAAATCATCCGCTGTGATAAAAAGCAGTTTTACGGCTTCAACCTGAGACTGTTTTTTATATTCTTCAATAAAAAAAGAACCGATATGCGAAAAACTCAGACCTTTCCTGACTGCGTCCTTTGACACTCTTGCGGCTTCACGGTGAGTAAATGCGGATATACGCATCATATACCCCTCGGGGTGGATATGATACCTTGCAAATTCTATTTGTCTTATTGTTTGATAAAGCTGCTCACCTGTGCCCATCCCGTTTTCGTCAACTCTTATCAGGGCGATTCTCGCAAAAGGTGAATCGGCTTTTAAATCCGCAATATCGCCGCCGATAAGCAATATTTCATCGCAGGGCACAAGGTCATGGCTGTCTGTGAATGCGACACTGCTGAGCGCGGGAAGATTTCCTCCGCCGAGTTCAAATGCCGTATCGCTCTGAAAAACAATTTTATTCTTATCTGTTTTCTCCCACTTGTCAGCGGTGCCTGAGTCAAGTTTTTCAGCGGGATATTTTTCAAGAACGGCATTGACTCCGGCAAAACATTCGTCGTATAACTTCATCGTTTATTCACCTTGAATAAGGCCGAGTTTCATCAAAGCCGTTTTCGCTCCGCTGAACAGCGGCGATGATTCGGGCAGAGAGTATATATCGTCGCCCCTTACATCGTTCATAACCATCTTTCTGTCATCGGGAATAAGTGAAAGCAGTTCAACGGTTCCCGTGTCAAAACTTCCGGCAAGTGACATATCGGGTATTCTGTTGATAATAATTCCGGCTCTGTCAAACATCATCATTTCTTTCGCAACGGAATAAATTGTTTTTATGACCTGCAGCCCTTTTATACTTGCATCCGAAACAAGAATCAGATGGGTAACCTTTTCCATAACGCGCCGGTTAACCTGCTCTATTCCCGCTTCGCCGTCAATAACAACAAAATCATAGTTGCCGGCAATCATTGAGATAATCTCTTTCAGGTAGGCGTTCACCTTGCAGTAACAGCCCGAGCCCTCAGGCCTTCCGATTGCGATGAATGAAACATTCCCTTTTTCGGCAACTGCGTCAAACAGTCGGTATTTTGCCTCGCCCAGAAGCTCTACCGCGGCGCCTGTGTTGCCTTTTTCCGCCTCGATGACAAATGATTTTCTGATATCGTCCACAGTAACGGCCGCATCTGTTCCGAGGGCGGTCGCCAGACCTACGGCAGGGTCGGCGTCAATAGCCAGTATTTTCCTGTCGGGATACGTTTCCGAAAGCAGACGGACACAAGCCGCCGAAAGGGATGTTTTGCCTACCCCGCCTTTGCCTGTGAAGGCCAGTATAATCGTATTGGTATTCTTCATCAGTTATTCCGTCTTCAGAATCACATATCCGTCGGTAAGGCTCGCTTTGAGCAGGCTTCCTTCAATGGTGCAGCGCCTTCCCATAAGGTCGATGAGAGTTACGGTGTTTTCGCTGCATTCGACCTCCATAACATTGTTCATAACTGCGGTTTCTTCGGATATTTCGTTTTTATATGCGGTTGATAGACACATAATTACAGCTTCCTGTCTTTTTTGAGATTGTCGTAATAAGGCTGAACTTTATCATAAATCTTTCTCACAAGTTTCATGTCGCTGTTTGTGATGTAAATGACAAATGTCAGCACAAAGAGGGCGAGAATCACTGCGAGAACAACAAGAAGGATTTTCATGCCTGTTTCACCGTTCCCTTCTGCCTTGCGTATTCCGCCGCACCGAGCGCGCCCATAAGCTGGGGGTCGGTGTTCAGTTCAACGACCTTGATTTTAAGCACTTTTTCAATCGCTTTTTTAAGGCCTTCGTTTTTAGCGCAACCGCCGGTCAGAGTAATACTGTCGGTCGCGCCTGCCTTTTTAGCCATAACAAAGCATCGTTTTGCAACGGCAAGCTGAATGCCCGCGGCAATTTCTTCCATCGGTTTGCCCTCGCCCACAAGCGAGATTACTTCGGATTCGGCAAAGACGGTGCATTGCGCGGTGATGGGTATGGTATTTTTCGCCTGCAGCGAAAGTTTTGAAAACTCCGGCAGAGACATTTCAAAGGCGTTTGCCATTGCTTCATAGAATCTGCCTGTGCCGGCGGCGCATTTGTCGTTCATTGCGAAATTTTTAACGGTTCCGTCGGTATCAATCGCAATTCCTTTGACATCCTGACCGCCTATATCGATAATAGCCCTGACTTCCGGGTTCGTCACGTGAACTCCCATAGCGTGGC
Organism: Clostridiaceae bacterium; assembly: GCA_016282855.1. Classification (GTDB taxonomy): domain Bacteria; phylum Bacillota; class Clostridia; order Oscillospirales; family Acutalibacteraceae; genus CAG-177. Next base: position 2,890 of record JAEELT010000004.1, read on the forward strand.
ACGAGATTTCGCTGATGTTTTCATCGGCGAAGGGGACCTTGTTTCTGCCGTAGCCCGTTCCTACAAGATAAGTCAGTTCCTTCGCATCCGAAAGCCCTTCAACCTGAGAAACAGCATCGTCAAGCGCAATCTGAGCAGACTGAACGGGATTGATTTTGCTTCTGTTTGTTACATCAGCAACCATTTTGCCGTTTTCATCAAGAATAACGCATTTTGTGTAGGTGGACCCTACATCGCAGCCGCCGAAATATTTCATAATAATTACTCCTTTGTGAGATATTACCACGCCAGTGTATCGTCAAATTCCACCAGAGTGGGGTCAACCGGCTCTTCCTGAAGCACGGTGGTCATATATTTGTTAATCTGTTCACGCATATCGCGCCTTGAAATGGTCCGCGGATCCATCAGATCCTGTGACACCCATATAAAGCTGACGTTACGCTCTCTTGCCTGGTCGTCAAATATACCGGTCAGACCGTCCATACCCTTGCACGAAATCTGGTCATACATGATAACCATATCTGCGTTGAATTCCTCAACTATTCTCCATAACTCATCAACAACGTTGGCATAGCCGCCCTTGGTATGCTTGCGCATAGTTGTTCTCTGAAGGGTTTTTGCCAGAGTGGCAAGGGCCTTGTCTTTATCCTCAGTGTCATACATATAGTAGGATATCATCGTTTCCATATCCATTATTACATTGACGCCCCAGCAGTTTTCAAGCCAGTTTGCAAGGCTTGTATAGTAGTTTGCCGGGCAGGACCAGACGATTGCCCGGTGGCGCATTTCCTTTGAACACTTTATCTTTTTATTATAAGCGTCGAGCATCAGCCTGTTGACCTTTTTATCAACCTTAAGGAATCGCGGATCCATACCGCCGGAAATATGAAAATAAAACAAGCGGTAAAGCCAGAATGTGGCGCCTGTCATCTGAGGATAATCGGTTTTGTTAACTTCCCATTTCTGTATTTCATATTCAGTCTGCTTGTTATAAGTTTTCATAGCCGTGAAGAAAGCATCCCAATCCCATTTCTCGCCTGTCTGCTCTTCGACGAATTTAATGGCGGATTTGATTTCTTCCACGGCATATTCCTGCACATCATCGCCGTTATAGCGAAGCGGAACATTTATAACCTGCGTGGGAATATTGAAGCGCCTGTCAAGATAAGATGAATTCATAATGGAGCCGTCGCAGGGCATATTGCAGGTGAGAGAACAGATACCCACAAGCGGATAATCGTCGTTTATCGCAACTCCCGCCTCAGCCGAAGGCAGCGGGCATACATCGGCGGGAACACCATAGCTCTCTGTTATATCAAGATACGGGGGCGTTATATTCTGATCAACCATTGATGTGAGGAAAATCGGAATTGTTGTGACATGATTGTCTCTCAGATTCGGGAAACCCGCTATGAACTCCGAAGAGAAGATCTCATCAACATTTACTGTTCTGTCAGCCCATTTCGGATGCTTGTGAAAGTGCCTGTCATTAGCAAGAAGAAAGTTGATTAAATCCGTGGTGGGTTTGACAAGCATATTCATATGAAGATGAGTGATTCTCAGCTGAGGGCCTCTGAGGCCTTCCGTGTGGCGGTCAACCCAGGCGGGAGCCGAAAGATAGCTCATCATCCAGCGGTAGTTAAAAAGACCTTTGACTGTGGAAACGGGCGCTTTCAGCGTCATGACTATAATATCTTTCCATGTAATCAGCCAGCGGTAATAATCATACATTGTATCCGAAAGACCGCGCCACTCTCTGTGCTTGAGAATGCCGGTTTTATCCATATGCAGCTTGCCAAGCTCAGAGGGCTCGTTGCGCCAGAATTTCTTAAAACCGTCTTTAACGCTCATTATGCCTGCTCCTTTCCCTTCTGAATTTTCTTTATCTCAAGGCTTTCAACAAAGGCCTGAACTCTCGTCCTCAACTGACCTGAGGCGCTTGCGGTATATTGCCTGTCAACACATACCGAAGGAATACCGAAATCGTTGGTAACCACATGTGAGGCGAGGGCTCTTTCATAGCCCCAGTATTCGCAGAATTTAAGCTGCTCGTAAAGAACTCCGTCCGCGTGATAGTCCTCAACCAGCTTTCGCACATACTCGCGTCTGCCCTCAACTTTTGCCTGCTCCATATATCTCGGGCACTGGCAGGTTTTCATATAGTGCAGAATAATCTGTTCAAGCACATCGCCGTCATCCGTAAGCTTTATTTCTTCTCTGCCGGGAAGGGCTCCGAAGCAGAAACGGTCGGCTACCACAAGTGCGCCTGATTCTTCTATCAGCTTTGTGAAATCGGGGTCATCCATCTCGGAGCCGACAACCACTATTTTTGCCCTGTAATTCTTCTTTTCATCGGGCACGCGCGTTTTGAGCTCTTCCGCTGTTTCCCTGAGCCTATCGATGATAAGATATTTAGGGCAGCAGTATGAAACGAGATTCAGAATATGATACTCATAGCCGGTTATACGGGGATTGTCTTCCTTGCGGTATTCTCCTATTTCGGTGAGAATCCGGCATACTTCATTATGCTCCTCAACCGCCTTGCGCATGGCATCCTCGCTTATATCCACGCCATAGACCTCTTGAAGCTTATCAAGCACCTTTTCCTGAATCTGACGCTTATAATGTTTGATTGTGTGAGGCATAATCTTGAAAGGAATATCGGCAATGGTAACGAAAAACTTTTCGTTATCAACAAGGTGAAGAAGCTCAAAATGCTCATAAGCCCTGTTCATCTGCGAGCAGGTTTCGGAACCGAAAAGAGCATCAAGATGCTGATAACCGCCCTCAATACCTCTCTCCACAATCGCTTTTGAAAATCCGCACAGAAATGAGCTGAGATAATAAGTGGAGATATCAAGGGAGCCGGTTCTCGGTGCGCGGAGTCTTGTTGAAAAGCAGCCGGGCAGGTTGAGCAGCACCTCGGGAATATGGTAGCAGGTGTAGGCAAGACACAGGCGGCCGTCCTTTTTTGCCTGCTGGACGAGATCGTTGTTTGCCTCCTGCAGCAAGTTTTCAAATTCATATAGATATTTCAGATCTTTCATAATGTGTTCCTTTTATTTCAATGATATAATTGCGTCTTCAAGTTTTGAGTTGCCTTCCTTGAATTCTTGAGCTGCGGCAAGGATTGTTTCCTGCACGGCAGGCGCCCCTTTTTCTCCGAACAGTCCGGCAATCTGAATGAGTTCTTCTATATGCGAAGCATTATGATGAACGGCATATTCAAGCAAAGCCATCAGTTCTTCCTGACTTTTTGCTGTAATATTATGGTGATGCGCATGATCCGAGTGGCAAATATGATCCTCCATATTATCTCATCTCCTCATTTTCATATATAAATATAATATCATTAAAATTCAGTTTATTCAATAATCATGGGCAAATTATTTCATCCCTGGAAGCTTGCGGCACGGGGATTGACATGCAATCGGAAATCGGGCGGGGACGCCGCACGCCGATGCAGTATCTCCCGAAGGGATCCGAAGAGGAAGAAGACGAGCTCATGTCTTATCTCAGGGGACACACAAAGCTGACTCCGAAACATTAATAAATCCAAAACAGGTATAGATGTTGACTTCTGGATACCTGAAACCAAGACAGCAATCCAGGTATGTTACAGCCTTAATGACAGCAGCTATGACAGAGAGGTCAAATCAATTAAGAAACTGGCCTCACTCGGTGAAGCTAAAAGACT
>JAEELT010000024.1 GCA_016282855.1 Clostridiaceae bacterium
ACATTTTCAATGTAATCAACAAAGCCGCACAGACGCTTGATATCATTTTCCTTTTCGGTCACAACCACTCGGGCGATTACGATGATTACATCGGCGGGTCTGTCAATTTTATGGCTCCCGGCGACACAGTGCTCATACCCACACCCGACAAACGCGGCGAGGGCTGCTATACCGAAGAAACTCTGAATTTCACCTATACAAACTGCGGATATATCGGCTTTGATTTAAACCACAACACCGATACCTCGGTAAATGTGATTACCCTCTGAGCAATCAGATTTTTCAGCGATAAGCTTGTTTTTCTGAAATATTCAAAAGACGGTCTTTTCCGCACCGATACCGTTGAGAGAAAGAACATTGCGAGCGCCGAAGATATGGGCAAGAATCCCACACATATCACCTCGCAGAGAAATGACGAGGAATTCTGGGCAAAAGAAAAGTCATTCTTTGAGCCTGTTATAAGCTTTATTGTCCGGCTGTTTAATCTGCTTTATTCCTTCGCAAGCTCAGTAGGTTTAGCTTAAACAATGTAAAAACAGGTTGAATTCCCACCCCGGTTTCTCAAAGAGATAATTTCACCCGAACGGGTTACAAAAAGAATCCCTGCTTGCAGGGGTTCTTTTTTCAGTGTTTTTCTCACCGGGCGGAAAAAGCTGTGAAACCGCCGGCAAATCTGCGCCGAAAACATCATGGCTCTCTGCGGAAATGCGAGGTAACTTCTGCGGAGAGTTATTTTATTTTTGTTGAAATTAACAATCAAATTATATATAATAATATTATTATGGGGTATTTTTTTCTGTCATCAAATATCATAAAGGTAATAAAAGTATCTCTGATCAGTAACCGGGAGGAAAAATATGAAAAGAACAAAAAAAGCAGTGTCGGTTTTACTTTCGCTTATGCTGGTGCTCGGCACAGTCGCTGTCGGGCTGATAAGCGTTTCCGCCTCTTCCAACGTTGTTCTGACTCTGAGCCCGCACGAGCCGGCAGCGGAAGCGGGCGGCACAATGAATCTGACCCTTATTGTTGAAGGGCTCGGCACAGACCCCGATAACAATCAGATTTCTTCCGTGACTTTTACAAGCTCCGATACATCCGTTGTAATCAATGCAGTGGCAAGCGTCGCCGATTCATACACTCCTCCCGGAGAGTCGGAAGCAACCGGTCTGCAGTATACTGTTTCGGCTCAGGCAGGCATTGCCGGCTCGGCAACCTTAACAGCCATAGTCACCGATAAAAACGACAATAGTTTCACCCGCTCCGCTCGTGTCTTTGTGGCAGGAATAGCCGTCAGGCCTGAAAATGTTACTCTTGAGGTCGGCGAGGCGCGTGTTCTGTTTGCCGAGAGATTCGGTTTTACATCCGAGCAGTCAATTACAAAACTCACCTGGACCAAAGATCCCGGCTCCGATTGGATTTCGCTCGGCACTCACGGCTCATCCTCAAGGCAAAACGAAGCATACTATGTCAAAGCAAACTCTGTGGGAACAGGCACCGTAACCGTTTCATTGCGCTCCGGCAACAATGCAGTTTATTCCCGCACCGTAATGGTTACTGTAGTTGAAAAAAAGAGCCTGACAATCGCGCAACACGGCGAGGAAGTCATTTCGCCGATAGATCTGAGCTCTCCGGTGGACACTGTAGTGCTGGAAGCGGTGACCGAAGGGTTTGACAGCCCCACCGTAACGTGGCTCAGCAGCGATCCCTCTGCTGTGAGCGTGACTCAGGATGACGCTTCCAGCAGATGTGCGACTGTAAAAAGAGAAAGCAGTTCGGATGCCGTTGTTGCTGTCAGTGCAACAGCGACAGACGGCAACGTCACACGCACAAAAACCGTTTATATTGCCGCTGATTCGGCTCCTTCGCTCAGAATTAACGGCGCAGGCGTAAAAATCCATCCTAACTCAAAGCAAATAACCATTAATGAAGGGGAAAAGGCAATCCTGTTTGTTCAGACTGCTGCTCTTGACCCGACTGCAACAATATGGAGCGCGAGCACCGACGGCGGCAGAGTTCCCGTCAGACTCAGCAGCACCGTCGGCGGTCAAATCGAAATAACCGGCAGACTCTGCAGTTTTTCACCCGTTTGCATTACGGCAGAAAACGAAGGTTTTACAGATACATTATATGTCACCGTCGCGCAAAGCAACGAAAAATCCATAAAGATAGTAGGCGAGGGTCTGGGCGCCGACGGAGTTATTACTCTCTCTCCCGGCTCTTCCGCTAATCTGGCAACGGAAATCAGCGGATTTGCCAATATTGCCTCTGACGGTTATGAATGGAAATGCACGCCGGCGGCTAACAATGAGAACCCTAACGGGACCGGCACCCCCGCGATCTTTCTGAACAATGCAGGCAAACCATTTGCCGTTCTGACAGCGGCTGATGCTTCAACCGATTTCACGAAAGTGACAGTTTCAGTAAAAGATAACGGAAAAACCTTCAGCGATGAGATATATGTGAAAACAACATCTTGCGATATCATAAAAGCCGCAAGATTTTTAACGATATTCAAAAATGATTCCGTAACTCTTCAGACGTTGGACGGCAGCGAGGCAGACTGGAAATCAACAAGCCAGAAAGTTTATTTCAATAACCCGGGTTCGCCCCCTCCGACAGCCCAGAATCCTGTGAGTGAAGCCATTTCAGTACCTCGCGCAACAGCTGTTTCCGGCGGAAATAATACATCAAACCCCGTGAAGATAACCGCAAAACAAAACGGAAAAACCGATTCAGCGTATATTAAAGTCATAGCCGCCACCCCGAATGTTATGACTGTGAACTTTGACCTTAACGGCGGTTACGGCACCACGCCGGACCCTGTAATAATTTCAGCGGATGACTCCTCCCGTTCAATACTGTTAAAGGAGCCCGACGCGCATTATCCGTCCGATGACGGCGAGTATGCGTTTTGCGGCTGGAGCAAATTCCCGGACGCAATCTCAAACGTATCACAGAACGTAAGCCGCCCGATATATTCCCCCGGAGAGATATATATCCCGGATGAGTCCGTCACCCTTTACGCAATTTGGACGAAAAAAACCGAGGACGCGATGTTCTGCCTGAGGCTCAGTGAAAGTATCCCGGCAGAGCCGAGTAATCAATCGGATGGAATATATGCGAATTCATATATTTATATTGAGGACGCTCTGGAGCCCGCGTACTTTTACTATGATGTAAACGGCGTTGAAAGCCACCTGACAAAGGTTCCCTCCGAAGCCGACATAGCCCGCGTCCTGAATAATAAATATATAGATGATTCACCGCTGTCATACGACCCCGATAATGACAGGGTAATATGGTATGTTGTGAAAAGATTGCCCAATGACGCCGCGAGCCTGCCCGACTGGCGTGTTGAAGGCGTGATTGTAAGAGGCGGCAAGCTCAGCCTGACCTATGATAAAAACATACCCGTTGCCAATATTAAAAATATGCCGAACCCGCCGCGAGAATTATACAGCACTGACACGACTGCGAGAATAACCACCGCCTTGCCCTCAATCAGCGGCGTGGATTTTATCGGCTGGAATACAAGTCCCGACGGCAGCGGTCAGTGGTTCACCTCAACGGGAACGCTTTATCAGGGATATACGCCGCCCGCCGGTGAACCGGTTAATACAACCATAACCCTCAACGAAGACACAACGCTTTATGCAATATGGCAGGGTTTTGAATTGCCTGCGCAGGAGGACCCTGTAGCCGTATTATACATAACTCCGGAATCGTGCAAGCCCAACGATGACATCACAATAATGCTCCAACTTCCCGAAGGCGCGACGGACACGGTAACTCTGACCATATCAGATACAGTAGGTACTGCGGATGTTAACGACGACGGCACCGCGGCAATTACAATTCCCTGCCCTACACCCGGCTCACATGAGGCCGAAGTGTCATACAGCCTCGGTGACAATCAAGACACGGTTACACAGACAGTAATTGTTAATATTCCCAAACTTGCTTTCGATATGTTCTTTGCAATAACCCCCGAAAATCCCATTGAAGGCGATAATATCACAATAGTAGTAAATGCGCCCGATGGCGCGGTGAAAGATATTATTCTGACCCTTGACGGAGTGGAATACTCCGTGCCGCTTGTAGACGGCAGGGGTGTATGCGACATTTCAAGCCTTATTGCGGGCACTTACAACATTGAGGCCTTTTACCCCGGCGATGACAATTATTGCTTAGCAACGTATTCAGAAAAGCTTACTGTGGTTAACTGCCTGCATGAGAACACAACGCCGGTAGATGCAAAGGACCCGACCTGCACAGAGCCCGGTTACTCTGCATACAGCCACTGCAATGACTGCGGCAAGGATATAGGAAAAACAGAAATTCCAAAGCTCAGCCATCTATTCCCCGATAGCTATGAAAGCAATGATACTACGCACCAGAGAACATGCACCCGTGGCTGCGGTGCCAAAGAAACAGGCAATCACACCTTCGGCGGAGCAACCTACACCTGGTCCGTCGATAATTCAACCTGCACCGCTAAGCATACCTGCTCCGTTTGTAATGCAGAAGTGACCGAAACAGTCGTTCCGAACACTCTGGATATCCCTGCAACCTGCTTTACGGAAGGGAAAACACAATACACGGCGACATTCTTTAAAGCCGGATTTGAAACTCAGTCAACGGAAGCGCCGAACGGTCAGCCCGCCGACCACGACTGGGGCGCCACGGCTTATGTATGGTCCGCCGACAACTCAACCTGCACCGCAACCAGAGTTTGCACAAGAAACGATGAGCATAAAGAAGTTGAAACCGTCAATTCGGAATTTACAATAACGGCAACCTGCACCGAAGCAGGCATAATAACCTACACGGCGAAATTTAACAATACCGCTTTCGGAAATAAGGAAAAGGAAGTTGACACCGACGCTCTCGGTCACATTTGGGTGACCGAAGAAAACACAGCGGCAACAGAAGAGAAACTCGGCGTGATAAAGCAGAAATGCTCACGCTGCCACGATACTGCGCAGGAGTATAACCTTATTGATAATACTTCCCCCTCAAAATATCCCGACGGCACTTACATAAGTGAAAATGTGCAGCAGAGTCAAAATAGTATGATTGTTCAGAATCCGCTCGGGGTTGATTTCAGCATCGACTCTCTGTCATTCAGCGTGAATGAATCAACTCCCTCTTCGGGCTTTGAGCATGAGGAAACCGGCTTTGTATATTCACTGAATGATAACAGCTACAGCGGAGAGTTCAGCGGCAAATTAAGGCTGCTCTTCTATATCTCCGATGACTGGGATGATGAAGATATAGAGGTTTTCTCCGAGTATAACGGCAAATCTTATGAGCACGCCCTGTTTGTCGAACACCGGCTCATGGACGCACACAACAAATTCATCAAGGTGGTCGATAAGGATTACCTGCCCGCTCAGGGTGAAAAAGTTTATAGCTGGGTCGCGGTATGGTCTGATCATTACGGCAAATTCACAATAAGAGATATATTAACCGATAAAGACGCTTTTGACATATATAAGCAAGAGGCGGCAGCCACGGCAGCCGCAATGGCCGCAGAAGGCGACAGCGAAGAGGTTCAGGCACTCATAGCAGACGCAAAAAGCGAAATCGGCGCTCTCACTTATGACGAAAGCAAAACTCTTGGCGAAAACAAAGCGGCGGTTGACGCGATAATCGCTCAGCTTGAAGAGGATCTCGCCGCCCACCGCAAGGTTTACACAGCCTCCTTCACCGTCAACGGACAGACCTTTTATGAAATCGGCTTCACTATTGATACAAAGAGCATTAACGAGCCTGACGTGCCCGCAAAAGAGGGCTGCACCGGCAAGTGGAGCGAATACACCCTTGCCGCAAGCGATATAGAGATACCGGCTGTTTACACACCGATTGTGTACACGGCGACCTTCGTTAATGAAAAAGGCGACACGGTTAAGGAAGTAACCTACACCGTTGAAACCATAAGCATCAAAGACAAAGAACCTGCCGTGCCCGTAAAAGAGGGCCACACCGGCAAGTGGCAGAGCTATAAGCTTGCCATAGGCGGAATTACCGTTAAACCCGAATACACCGCAATCGACTATACCGTAACATTCTTTGTTGATGGTGAGCAGTATTCACAGTTCACCGTCCCCTACGGCGAAGCAGTCGCAAGCCCGCGCACACCTCAGAAGGATTATTATGATTTCACCGGATGGGATGCGGAAATCCCCGCGAAAATGCCGGCAAAGGATTTGACCTTCAACGCGGTGTTTAAACCGATTGTGTACACGGCGACCTTCGTTAATGAAAAAGGCGACACGGTTAAGGAAGTAACCTACACCGTTGAAACCGTGAGCATCAAAGACAAAGAACCTGTCGTACCCGTAAAAGAGGGCCACACCGGCAAGTGGGAGGAGTATGAACTCACCCCGGGCGGAATTACCGTTCACCCGCATTATGCACCCAACAAGTACACAGCAACTCTGATTGCCGACGGCAGAGAGTTCAAGGTTATCACATTCACCTACGGTCAGAAATCAATAGATCTGCCCGCCGTGCCCGTAAAAGAGGGCTATGAAGGCAAATGGAGCGAATACACCCTTGCCGCAAGCGATATAGAGATACCGGCTGTTTACACACCGATTGAGTACACCGCAACCTTCGTTGACGAAAAGGGAGCAACGGTCAAGGAAGTTCCCTTCACCGTTGAAACCGGAAGTATTAAAGACAAAGAACCGGCCGTGCCGGCAAAAGAGAATTACACCGGCAGGTGGGAAGATTACACCATCGCCGCAAATGATATAACGATTAAACCCGTTTACACTCTCGTGGGCGAAACGGCTGTTGACTGCATAAACTACGGCGACAGCGCGAAGCTCGGCTACAAGGAAACAAGAGAGTTTTCGTTTGAGCCGGCCTATCTGCCCGAAGGAGCGAGCGTTCACGTGTTTGTAAACGGCGAGGATCAGGGCGAAGGCACGAGCGTAAAAGTGAAAGAACCCACAGAGAGCTACACTGTGCAGGCGAAGGTGATCGACGAAAACGGCAATGTGATAGCCGAGAGCAGCGTAATAAACGTGAAGGTCAAAAACACCCTTTGCGCCCGCATCTGGTATTTCTTTATGAAGCTTCTCACCTCTCTCGCGCACGCGATAGGCAAAACAGCGAAAGGCAACTGAAGCACCCTTTTGATTGCAATAACCCTGTCACCCCGAGCGGGCAAAGCGCGCCTCAGAATATAAAAACCCGTTTCCTGAACCGGCCGCTTTTTCCGAAAGCTCTTATAAGCCGGTACTGAAACAGTTTTGTCGAATATGAACCATATTGTGTTAACTATGTCACTTGTTTAGCGGCATAAAAGCAGATATACTTTATTTTGTCATATTTGCGTGATATAATATGCGTTACTGTATCAAAACTGTTTTCAGATACTGTCGGAGGATATGTATATAATGAATATAATAAAGAAAAACAGGAGACTGAAATCCGCTCTTGCGGTTATTCTCACACTTGCGATGCTGTTTTTGCTCGCCGGCTGCCTTGATAAAATAATACCGGGGCGCGGCACGGCGGAAGAAAGCCTGACAGCGGCAAGCGAAACCCTGCCCGAAAGCACAGAGGAATATACTGAAGGCGAGAGCGATATTTCGCAGGATGAGAATACCGTATACGATGAGAGCACCGGCGAAACAGTTGTAACATCCGTGCCTGATATGAGCGTTGTGATTGACACCGTTCCTTATTCAAGCACCACCGCGATTCTCTCAACAACTCTGCCCGAAACCACTGCTGCAGTCCCCTCAACCACGGCACCCCCTAAAACGACATCCGCGACAACCACTACCCGCCCGTCGACCACTACCCGCCCTTCGACCACAGCTGCCGCAACCCGCTCCGCCGCCCCTGCAAAACCGGCGTCGGGTTTTACAAACCGTTTTTATTACACTCTGCTCAACTCTACACAAAAAACAATATATTCAAATCTTTACAGCGCTGTTTCAGCCGGCAAAAATGATTTTTCAATGAGCCTGCCCGCATCTGAATTTGATGTAAAGGTTATTGAGGGCGCCGTGTTCGGCTTCTGCTATGACTACCCCGAATACTGCAGGCTGGACCGCTCCTTTACCACAAGGTATGTGCCGAACGGCGACAATATGGATTTCACCGTAACGGTTAAGCTCTGCGTTTTCTGCGGGTCTGACGGAGGAAAACAGTACGAAGAAGCGATAGCCAACAAGGTCAAAAACATAGTGATGCAGGCAAGCAGATATACGACTGATTTTGAGCGAATCAAATTTGTGCACGACTATCTCTGCAACACGGTTAAATACAACACCGCATCCTATTTCGGCCCGCTCAACGGCCCGGATTATCAGCTCGCTCACTGCGCTTACGGCGCGCTTCTCAACGGCAGGGCCGTTTGCGACGGATACGCTAATGCTTTCGTATTTGCCATGCACGAGCTCGGCTATGAATGCGGCCAGGTAATAGGCAAGAGCCAGAATCAGAATCACGCCTGGAACATAATAAAGGTGAACGGTGAATACTACTATATGGATGTCACCTGGGACGACGGCGACGGCAACGGCACGAGCTACGACTATTTCTGCATCACGAGAGAGAAACTGCTGCAGGATCACTCGCTCACCCCCGAATACAATTACCCCGACGCCACATCAGAGGCCATGAGCTATTTCAGGCAGATCGGCTGCGAAATGAGCTCTTATGATTATGAGACTGCCGCCGCGATTATCGAAAGCCAGAAAGACAACAAGGTTATCTATCTCAAATTCACAACCAAAGAGGCTTACGCGGACGCGATGAAGGACTTCACCGCCATTACAAACTGCATCAGAAATATCACGGGGCGCAGAATGGTGAAATACACCGATAACTCCGCGGGTTTGACACTGAAGTTTTACACCTGAATTTAAATAAACAAAACGCGCACCGCAATCGTAAAGATTGCGGTGCGCCGCTTTTTTTATGACTTTACTGGATTATGTTCTTCTGCCCTGAAATTATCGTTCTGAAGAATGACACTATTCTTGCGATAAGGCTGTTGTCAACATAGATTGTTTCGGTTTCGCTCTGCTCGGAGTATTCACCGTCCGTGTAAACAGCCGCGCTTATTGTGAAATCCGATTTCACCTTTTCAAACGTGATTGTGCCGTTGCCGTTGCCGGAGCCGGCATCCTTGCCGTTTACAAACCAATGCACCTCATAGTGCCTGGGGGCATTGCTCACCTCGGTTCTGAAGGTGATTGTGCTTTTGTATTCAATTCTTCTCGAGGGTACATATTCCTTTATTATCACCTTTGAAATGGGAATGTATTTCGCGTTTACGGTGATATCCTCCGGGCCGACGGTATAGTCACTCCATTTTGCCATATAACCGGGCCGCGCGGGCAGGGCCGGCTCCGCGGGACCTTTCTCAAGCGTGAAATTCACTTTTGAATACACCGTGCCGTCCACCATGAATGTTGCGGTATATTCAATGGGCGTGTAAATGGCTTTTACGGTGCTGTCGGCGGCTCCGAGAGTGTAGGGCGCCCATTTGGCGGTATAGCCCGTTTTTTCGGGTATTTCAGGCTCGCTGATTGATTTTACGCCGTAGGTGTAGTCGACCTTTGCCAGCGTGACATCTGAGGCAATGAATGTGACCGTGTAAGTGTTTGGCGTGTACTCCGCGCTCACGGTGATGCCTCCGCGTTTAAGCTCGTAAGCGGGCCAGCGTCCGGTATGACCCTCATACTCGGGCACGGCCGGCTCAGCGAGATAATCCGTTTCAAGAGTATAACTGAGCTTTGCCACATTGTTTCCGCGGGCCGTGAATACTGCCGTGTATGTTTCCGCCTTGTACTCCGCCATTACGGTAAGGCCGCCCTGAACAGGGGATTTCTTCTGCCACGAGCAGGTGTAGCCGCTTTTCTCGGGCAGACGCGGAGCGGGAAGGGATTCAACCGTGTAATCAAGCATTGCCCACTGCTCACCCTCATTGATATATACAGCCGCGTATTTTACGGGGTCAAGCACGGCGGTGAGGGTAAGATTGCCGTGCGGCATAACAACGGGTATGTCGCTGTCAAAACCGTTTATGACATAGCCGCCGGGAACATTCAGAGCGGGCATAACGATTATTTCTCCGGGCGTGTATTCCTGAGTGACCTTTGTGCTGCCGCATTTCCAGGTAAGGGTATATTTCCCGCTTTCCGTGGGCACGGGGAAGCTGCCGTCAAGAGTCCACAGAGCGTGCAGATTCACATTTTCACCCGGCATTATAAAGGATGTTCCTGCCATCTCCCCGTTTTCCTTTGCCCAGCCGGCAAAGGTGTAGCCTTCCCTTACTGCATCGGGCAGTGTGCCGGTGCTGCTCTGATAGGGAACATTTATGCTCACAGGGTCAACCTTGCCGCCCTGCGGGTCAAGAATAACCGTATAGGTGCCGGTCAGCCATTTCGCCGTAAATACCGAACTGTTGCCGGTTACCTTTACGGTGCTTGCCTGGGTAATCTGACGGCCGCTTTCGTCAAACCAGCCGGCAAACACATAACCGTACTTCTCCGGAACGGGCAGTGTGCCGTAGGCGCTGCCGTATTTAACCGATTTTGTCTGAGTGCCGCATGTTCCGCCGGCGGGATCAAACGAAACAGTATAAGTGTTTGCGTTCCAATGCGCGTAGAAAACGCTGTTTGAGGTTATCGATACTCTGTCGCCGCTCTTAATCCTTGTACCCGAAGCGGGCTGAGTGTACCAGCCGTCAAAGGTGTATCCTGTTCTGCTCAATACAGGCAGCGCGGGATATACCGAGCCGTAAGTCAACTCTGCGTAAGTGTTTTCAGCCTTTGCGCCGTTAGCATTGAATGTAACTCTGTAAACGGCGGGAGTCCAGCGGGCATAAAGAGTGAGGGGGCTGTTTGAGTAATATCTTGAGCCGGGCGAATACTCAGTGCCGGAAGATGAATACCAGGTGACAAAATCGTAGCCCGGGTATGACGGTATCTTGCCGGGCAGTACAAGCTCAAGCCCGTATTCTTTGTAAGTGTCTTCCGGGGCACCCGTGCCGCCGTTTGCCTTGAATGTGACCGGGTACTTCTCTCTCTCCCATGAAGCGTAGAGCATAAGGTCGGCATTCTGAGCGTAAGTGTCGCCGGCCTTGTATTCCGTGCCCGCCCCGTCGGGCTGTGTAAACCAGCCCTTGAATATGAAGCCGGTCTTTGAGGGCTTTGCGCCGGTAATTGAGACGGATGAATTGTATTCAAATATCTGTGCCGAGGGCCCGTTTTCGCCGCCCTGAGCGTTATAGATAACGGTGTATTTCGCAACCTCCCAGACAGCGTAAAGAGTTCTGCTGCCCTCCTGGGAGTAGCTTGAGCCGGCTCTGTAGCCTGAGCCGCTGCCGTCCGCCCTGGTGTTCCACTCCACAAAGGAGCAGCCGGTTTTTTCGGGAACTGAACTTGTGAGGGTAAGGGTGCTGCCGTGAGTTTTTATCTGGGATGACGGTCCGTTTTTGCCGCCGTTAGCGTTGAAGGTGATGGTGTATTTATCACCCTCCCAGCCGGCAAACAAAACAAGGTCCGAATTATCCGAGTAGGTCTGCCCCGGTCTGTATTCGGTGCCGGATTCATCGGGTGAGGTAAACCAGCCGGTGAAACTGTAGTGCTCTCTTGACGGGACCTGAGTGCTCAGCGAAATGCTTTTGCCGTGTGCCTTGCTCTGCGATGACGGCTCTCCCGAGCCTCCGTTGGCATCATATTTAACGGTGTAAACCTTGACCTTCCAGGAAGCATAAAGGCGCTCCGATGATGAAAAATCAATTACCGATTCGCTCGTGACAACCGGGCCGGATTCCGAGCCGAGATGCCAGCCCGTGAAATCATAGCCGCTGCGCACAGGCGCGGGGAGCTCACCGTATTTGCCGCCGTAATAGACGGTTTTGTAGTTTGAGCCCGAGAAAGAGCCGCCGTTCGCGTCAAAGTATAGCTGAACGGGCTTTCCCTGCCATATTGCGTAAAGCGTGACCGTTTCATTGGCGCTGTAGGTTGCGCCGGGCTTATATGAAGTGCCGGAACCGTCCTGCGCGGTGTTCCAATATAAGAATGTGTAGCCGTCCCTTGTCGGGGTCCTGCTGCCTATAACCTTGCTCTCGCCGTAAACCTTTGAGAAATTATCGGGAGCGTAGTTGCCGCCGTTTTTATCGAAGGTGACATAGTATACTTTTATCTGCCAGTGAGCGTAGAGCGTGATGCTCGCGTTCACCTTGTCGTCGGATGAAATCTTTGTGCCGCCGTCGGCGGAGGTGTACCAGCCGGTGAAGTCATAGCCCACCCGCTCGGGCTCCGGCAGGTTGCCGTATTTATCCCCGCCCTTGTACTTTGCGGACGAAACAGAGCCTGAACCGCCGTTTACATTGAATGAAACAGTGTACTCAACAGTCGGATCGCTGTCCGATGAAGTGCTGCCGGGCGCGGTATAAGGGGCGGATTTGAGGTTTGTGAATGTGGATTTGACAGATGATTTGGTGATGGTCTTGTTCCACTGAATCTGGCAGTGACCGTCCCAGTTACAGTCGGTGAATGTGATTGTATTGCCGTTTACGCCGGTAACAAAGATTGAATGCCTGTCGCCGCGGTATCTTATTACATCGCCCGCCTTGACATTGTCAATCGCGGAGGATGAGGTGTAGGTTGTCCAGTTTCTCGGGTCAGAGCCGTAAACATCGTAGCCGCACTTGAAGGCGTAGCCCATACACTGAATGGCGAAGCTGAAGGAGTTGCAGCCGCAGCCGCCGCTGTAGTCGCAGTTGCCCGAGTGATGGGAACAGCCGCTTGAAGTGTATTTGTCGGGATTATTGCCCGAGCTCTTTGAGTGGTTCCAGTAATACCCTGCTGGGAATTTGTTCTGAAGAGTACCGAGCTCCATAGAGTCGGGGCTGAGAGTGCCCTTTGACGGCTCATAGCCGTAAAGAGGAATACGCTCGCCGAGGTCCGTAATAATATTTTTGCGCGCGGTCTCCCTGCCTGAATAAAGGTTGCGTGTGAAAATGAAGGCGTCATCCGTCATATAGCTGAGCATATTGGCGCTCTCGAGCCAGAAACTGCTGACTTTGTCGGATACTATAACGGTTTTCAGCTCTCCGCTGTTTGAATCAAGCGAAAAAACCGCGCCGTTTATCAGCAAATATAAAACGCCGCCGCCCAGGGAAAAACTGTCTATCCCCGAGCGCGACGCATATACTTTCTCATCTTCAAGAGAATTTATGTTGATTTTTCTTAACTGATTGCCCGTAATGACATAGGCATACCCGCCGTAAACGGCGATGGAGGAAACAGGATAGTCTGTGATAAACTCCCTGTTTATATTTTCATCCTCTTCTCTGTAAGCGTTGGGAATAATCTCATTGCCTGCAAAATATGTGAAATATCCGTCATAACCTTCAGAGTCGGAGTTTGCAAAATCCGCCGCATCAGAGTCCGCAACGGCAAATGGAATTGCCGCGCAGACAATGGTGAGCGCCATTATGAGTGCAAGTGTTTTTGTGAATATCTTCATTGTGTAAAGCCCTTTATAAAGTATTTGTGAGAGTAAATGAAAAGCGTTTTATTTTTTATCCTTATCGACGAAGTAGAATTTGAAGTTGCCTCCCTCTTCCTTCATCTTCTTTTTGTTTGCCTTTTCCTTTTTGGCCCTTTCCTTTGCCGCCTGAGCCTCTTCTTTTTCACGCTTCTTGGCGTTTTCGGCCTCTTTCGCGGCTGCCGCCTCTGCAGCTTCCTTGGTTTCGCTGCCCATCTGGGAAACCATCGCGGCTCTTGCCGCTGCGGCTGCCTTCGCTCTCTCGAGATTTGCCGCTCTTCTCTTGGCTCTCTCTTCGGCGCGGATTCTGGCCGCTTCCTGTGCCGCGGCATCGGCTTCGGGGTCTGTCTGCTCTTCCTCTTCCTCGGTCTCGGCTGCGCCTTCGCCATCCTGCGCAGGAGCCTCGTCATCGGACTGTATCGGGTTTTCTTCCGGCACCGGCTCCGGAGTTTCCTCCGGCTCGGGCTCGGGCTCAGGTTCGGGTTCGGGTTCGGGCTCGGCGGGTTCCTCGGGAGGCTCTTGCGGGGCTGCGGGTGCAGTCACATCGGGCTCCTGTGTGCCGGCTTCTTCCTTACCCTTCTTTTTCTTCTCTTTCTTTTCTTTCTTGGGCTTCTCGGGCTTTTCCGCCTTGGGCTTGCCGCCCTTCAGCTTTTTGAAAATGAGAAGCACCGCAATCAGAAGGACGAGAGCCGCGGCTGCGGGAATGACAATCTTCATTATGTCAAGCCCGGGCTCTTCTTCGGGCTCCTGTGACGTTTCGGTCACATCGGGCTTGCTTTCCTGTGTTTCGGTCTGTGTCTCGGTTTCGGTCTGAGAGGGTTGCCATTCCTTTACGGGGGTTTCAAACTCCGCCGGGCTTCCGTCGCCCGTGTCAACGCTGAGCACTGCCTTATCGTTGGCGGCTATCGGCTCATCGCTTGTGAACACCGCGGTAAAGACCCCTGTTGCTTTTTCGGCTGCAAGTGTTTTCAGCTTTTCGGTGACGTTATCGGGCTTGAAAGCGCTTGCGCCGCCGCCCGAAAGCTTGAGAAGCTCATTGAGCGCTGCCGAATCCTTCTCTTTTTCAACGCTCGGATACATGGCATAAATCGGTGCGCCTGAGTTTTTAAGCGCTTTTTCTGCCTGACCTTTGGCGCCCTTTTCGAGAGTTTCAATACCGTCTGTAAAAATAACGGGAACAATATCCGCTGATTCGCTTTCTGTGATTTCCTCTGTCATTGTCACTACGGCGTCATAAAACGCGGTATCCTGACCGGCCGCCTTCAGTGAGGCAATCGCTTTGAGGGCCTCATCCTTGCTCTCGGAGCCGTTGAGTATCTTATTGCAGGTCTTATCGAAGGAATAGAGAATCAAGGTGTCATTTTCGCCGAATGATTCGTAGAGCGCTCTGACCGCTTCCTTCTGCGACTCGAAATGCTCATTTGAAAGTGAAAGCGAAGTGTCTACCATCACTATATATTCGGTGGAGCCGTCACCGGCATCAACACTCTCAACAGTGAGAGGCTTGCCGTCAAGCGTGGCGGTTACTTTGTCTTTGTCAATCTCAGTGCCGCTGCCGGCCATAAGCTGAGCGGTAATTTTGTTGCCGTCGGACTCCGCACCCGCAATTTTGACCGCGTATGCCGGTGACACGGCA
>JAEELT010000025.1 GCA_016282855.1 Clostridiaceae bacterium
GCGGCGGATTTCTCCGCTTCAAGCTCGGTGTTGCGTTTCTGCAGTTCGGATATTTTTGCTTTGCAATCGGAAATCCTCTGATTATTTTTCAGAATGCTTTCCTCAATTTTCTGTATTTTGGGATTCAAAATTATTCCTCCTTGTTGTTAATTTTTTCATTGTTTATGACGGCTGTGACGGCTGTGACAGCTGTTTTGGGGTACCATTTAAGCCGTCATTGCTGTCATTGCTGTCATTTTCGGGCGTATCACGATAAAGACGGATCCATCTGCTGACGCTCGTTCTTCCGCTGATATAGTTGATATTAAAGCGGTTTTTCAGTTCGGAAGAGTTGACGTTGAGCGTCTTGGTTATCATATTTACCGGTATGACAGCTCCCGATTCTTCGATAAGGTCGCTCGGAGTTCCGATCCATTCGGGATTATCATCCGTAATCAGATTGACAATCTTCATCAGCTCGGGATCAATCCTCGTCTCGAAAGTTTCAACTTCGCGTTCCGTCATATCCCAGCAGAGTGTGTCGGTGTTTCTCACAAGCAGCAGTTTCTGATCCGGCATATCTCTGCCGACAATTGAGAGTTCGGCGTTGTTGTCGGTACGGTTTTCTTTAGTGAGGACCATTGCTCCGTCTGCGCAGCCGAGTATTCCCGTTGTACCCGAAATCATTTCATAGATATCATTTGCCTTCTGCTTCCTGGTATGATGAACAGCGAGAATACAGATTTTGTTTGCGTCGGCAAACTGTTTGAGCCGTGAAATGACTTCGTAATCGCCGGCATAGCTGTATCCTTCGTGAGTGTTCTCTCTTACCTTCTGCAGAGTATCGATAATGATGAGATTTGTATTCGGGCGGCCTCCGAGATAATGCTCCAGCTGAGTTTCAAGTCCGTCGGTTATTGTGCCGGCGTTTATGGCGAAATCCAGCTTGTCGGTTCCTTCCACTCCGAACATCGTGCTCATTCTTTTCTGAAGGCGGCTGAGATCATCTTCGAGAGCAAGATACAGAACATTACCCTGAGTAACCTTCATACCCCAAAACGGAATACCCATACTCACGTGATAGGCAATCTGGCCCACAAGAAAACTCTTGCCTACCTTCGGCGCGCCTGCGAGAATCTGAACGCCCGGATAAAGAAAGTTTTCGATAATCGGTGGAGTACCTTTGAACGAATAGCTGTAAAGATCGTTAAGGTTGGTGACAGACAGGCACGGCTTTGCCGGGACAAACCCCGCCTCTCTCTTATCCTTTTCCGCGAGATAAATCTTCACTTCCGAAAGAGGGTTGCAATCATCATCGTCCTGTGCTATACTCAATTTGTTAGTTTTAGGTGACTGTTCCGTGCCTGCGCCAACAGGCATACCGGGAACGGTCATTTCTGTTTTTGCGAGGGATGTTGTGTCAGCCATCACACCACCTCGCTTTTCTTTTTCTGATTTTGCAGTTCATAATAATCATCCTTTCATAATTTGATTTGAGTTTTGCCTCTCAATATATAGCTGTGGGAGAAGGTCAAAGTTGACGCTTTTTGTAAAATTTTTCTAAGATGAGTCAAACATTATATGTTCCTCCTTTGAATTGATTATTTATATTGACCCTGACGGGAGAATATATCTGATGTTGATAAGCCCCTCAATATATAGCTGTGGGAGAAGGTCAAATGTAAGGATTTTCTAAAAGTTTTTTCAATAGGTAGCCAACGGGAAAGCGAAAAAAAACCATAAACGAAAAATATTTTTGGCCGAATCTCTTGTTTGCCCCTTCAATTTACAGTTGAGCATACGTTATTTTTGACACCCCTGTTTTTCGAAAAAATTTTAACCGCATCGCTAATCCCTTGATTATACAGGGATAGCAATGCGGAATTTTTTTGAAAAATATTGAACTTTTCTCAGATTTGTGCTATATTTTCTATATTATCATATCACGATTGGATTGATTGACGTGCTTGATTTTGATTATTCAAATGAAATAAACAGAATTAAGAAACTGGTAGCAGAATGTTACGCAATCTCCGGCGGCAGCTTTCGAATCGAAGGGCCTTCCGGAGCAGGAAAGACTTACCTTGTTTCACAATATATAAAAAGTCATTCGCGGAACTGCCTCTATTATTCCTGTAAAGAAGCTCATACCCGTATGGCAAAAAAAGTATTTCTCGATATGTTCTACCCCGGGGATGAAGCTCCTGAAAACTGGAACGAAGTATTTGAAAAAGTCAAATCTTCCGGAAACGGAAAATTACAAATATTATTTATTGACGACTACTCTTACTGCAATGACTCAGATTTTATTAATGGAATCCGTCAATTATTGTCACGTTCTAAGTTGGTTATAATATTTATTTGTGAGGAGTATAAGCCTAATCGGTATGGAGGAAAACAAACAGGAACTGTTTTCCGGACAATCTGGCATTTCAAAAAAGCATTGCCGAATTTCAGCAATCAGGACATATCGAGGTTATTTGCAATAACCGGAGGAAACATCTCGGCGGCAAAAGATCTGGATCCTGATATCGACTATGAGGAAAACCTTCGAAGGTTAATCAGTTATGATTCTTCTTTGGTCAGATGTTTCCCTGAATATATGAAAAGATATTTCCGGTCTCCCGAGGCTTATTATCCAATCCTATATGCTATTGCCAGGGGTAAAAGCCATATTGCCGAGATTTCAAAGGAAACAGGATATCCGAATAATAAATGCGATACATATATCAAGGCACTGATTAACATCGGTGTTGTTTACAAAAAATCAGTCGATGACAAGAAAATATCAACATATCATATTTCAAACAGTTACTACAGATTCTGGATACTGTATATTTACAGAAACACGGACAAACTTGTAAGCAGCCCTGAAAAATTGTTAAAGCATATATCCGACACTGTCGACAAAAGAATAGTGTTGCCCGCTGTGACTGAAGCCTGCATAAGATATATGATGGAGTTCAACTATCCGAACAGAAGCGGCATGGATTATGAGATAGGTTTTCAGGTGAGTAACTACGGATTAAACATCAAGCCGGTTAAATACACATTCAAGGATAATAAGTATTCCGTGTCCTTTGATTGCAAAATCGATTGCGACGGCACAAGAGTTATTGTTATATTTCCTCACGATATGGATAAGCGTTATACCAAAAATGATATCCTGAGGATATACCATATTATGCGCAGTCAAGGCCCGTTATATAACCAGATGCTTATGATATTCAGCTTTAACCGTTTCAGCGACTGGTGCGTTCACGAATCAGGCGAAACAAGCAATTTGTTTTTTATTCCGGTTGACAGGTTGAAATACTAGATAAATACTAGTATTCAGAATCATTGTATTTGCATAAATGAGATTAGCAAAAACCTTCTTAAAATTATTACATATTAGGCATCTTTTGGTTTCATGCAATACTTGACAGTGTAATTGCCGGAAAACATGAAGTCACTTAAAGATACATATTCGTTATGTGTATTCATAAAGCAGGCTGGAGATAAGTTTGTTATTTCAGATGAGTTAGCAAGATTACTAAGCAATAGTGAATTTAAAAATGCCTTATACTTGTATCTGTGGCAGCATCTCAATAGAGGCGAGCTTGACGGCTATTCCAGAGGAGAAAAGTATATTGACCTGAATGTGCTGAATAAAAATAAAAGCCTCGACGACCTGATTGTTCAGTAAAACCACATAAGCACAGCCCTTTTCGAATGCATTGAACAGAATCCACCTGCGAAAGGGCAGAAAAAACAGTTTAAAAAACTTAAAAATCCCATAGCATTAAAATGCAGCGGTCTTCTTTTGAGGATCGCTGCAGTTTTTATTGCTTTCTTAAGAGGAGATATGTTGTATTTCTCCGATGTTTTATTGATATTCAATGTCCGGTTACAACGGGAAGTACGGTATTATTCACCGGTTATCCCAAAAAAATAATTCTTATTTATAAATGTAACAATTGACATCGTCTGTCACAAGTTTTATAATTACATAATTAAAATCATTTATTATCTATATTTGTTTTATTAATTAAAAACCGGAGGTGAGGTAATTGAGCGATGAATCGTTAAAGCAAGGCGGCAATCCTGCCGGATTGCAGCAAAGCCCCCCGCAGCCCCGCAGAAGAATATCAACAAAGCGTCTTGCGGTTAATCTCACAGTCAAGATTGCCGCTGCCGCCCTGACGGTTGCGCTTGCCCTTATATTTGTGCTGGGTGTAAACATCCATTACGGCAACAATATGCACCCTGCAATTAACGACGGCGACCTTGTTGTTTCACTTAAGCTTCAGAGGCCTTACCTTAATGCCGCGGTCCTTTATGAAAACGGCGGCAAAAAGTGCGTGGGCAGGGTGGTCGGCCTTCCCGGCAATATTGTTGAAGTCAACAGTTTCGGTCAGCTTCTGGTAAACGGAATGGTTGCCGCGGAGGATATTTACTATCCAACTTATCCGTCCGAACAATCCGATATCGAATACCCGTACAAGGTAGATGAAGGCAAAGTGTTTATCCTCAACGATTACCGTGAGGATGTAAATGACAGCAGATCTTTCGGTTCGATTGATATGAAAGATGTTGACGGACCCATTATTTTTTCTTTCCGCCGCAGAGGCTTTTAAGCGGCGTTCAGATATATTAATTTCACAAAAAATTCCTGATTCATAAAAAAGGAGGAAAAAATTATGAAGAAGAGATTTTTCACCTCGCTTGCAGTGCTCATGATTTTCGCACTTATTATGAGTTTTGCGGCAACCGTATCCACAGCAGTCACCAACACACCCGTTACAGGCCCCGCTGCGGTGTATTTCAAGAAGTATCTTGTTATTCCCGAAGATGCACATGTGCCTAACACCACAATAACCTTCAACATTGCCCCCGGCACCGCCAAGGAAGCGGATGCCACCCATATGGCGGTTTACGCAGGTCCCCAGGGCGCTACTGTCAATACCGTAACCTTTACGCCCGCCGATACCACGTATAATACCGTACAGAGCGGCGATACCCTTACCCTTCCCTCAGGCAAGATATATGCAAAGCAGACCGCTACGATAAATCTTTCCGCAGTGACATTCACAGAGCCCGGCGTTTACCGCTTTGCGCTGACCGAAGTTTCTTCAACGGATACAGCGGTCGGCCTTGATGCAAATCCCCTTTACCTTGATGTTTATGTTACAAGCAACGCCGAAGGTGTTCTGACCGTAAACGAAACCGTGCTTCACACAAATGATGCCGCTCCGGTCAAAAGCCAGGATTACGGCTCAGGCGATGTTGCAACCACAGGCACTGCTCTTGCAGACAAGGTTGACGGCTTTGTAAACGAGTATCCCACAGGCACCCTCAGCTTTTCAAAGGCTGTTGCGGGCAACCAGGCATCAAGAGACAAGTATTTTGCCGTTACCGTTACAATCAGCGGCGTGACAGCAGGCAACGCTTACAACGTTGATTACACCACCGGCAGCGCAGATGCCACAATCGCCAAGAATCCCAACGCGGCAACCACCATTGCCGCTCTCAACGGAGCCGCCGATTATGTGCAGCCCGCTTCCATCACTGTCCCCGCAGGCGCAACAACAGTAACACAGGTATTCTATCTTAAGCACGGCCAGACCATAAGCATCAACGGCCTGCCCATAGGCGCCGGCTACACCGTGCTTGAGGATGAAGAGGATTATAAGCCCGCGACAGTTGTTACCGGCGATAAGCTTAACGGCACCGATACCATTGAAGCTGTTATTACCGCAAACCATCAGGCGGCAGGTACCATTGATGAAGATGACGCCAACACCATAGCGGTTGCTTTCACAAATACCCGCGACGGTATTATCCCCACCGGCGTTATTATGGCTGTTGCTCCCTTCGCGATAGGCATGCTGCTCTTCGGCGCAATTATTATCTTTATCATCAGCAAAAAGAAAAAAGCGGCATTTTACGAAAAATAATTTTTTAAGGAAAAGCGAATATGGCTCGCACAGGTAAATATAAGACCTGTGTGAGCCGAAGTGCGAATTCGCGGATTGAATTATGAAACCATACAGTAACGGTAATAATCCGTATGCTGCAATCTGACATATCTGTACGGATTATTACTGTATGGTTACATTGAAATGAGGTGATTGAATGGCGCGCAAAACGGTTATATTTCTGAATAAAAGCTTTGACCGTATTGTTGCGGTCGTTTCACTCATTTTCTTCCTGATTTGCCTTTATGCAATGATTGATGCCTATATGGTCTATTCCGGTGCCAATGATTCCGGCATTCTCAGATTTAAGCCTGATCTGAGCCATCCCGAAGTCCTTGCGGAATTATCTGAGGACGCTGTGGCATGGCTGACCGTTGATGACACCAAAATCGATTATCCCGTTATGCAGGGTGATACCAATGAGGAATATCTCAATAAAGATCCCTATGGCAATTTTTCCCTTTCAGGCAGCATTTTTCTCGATTTCAGAAACAGTAAAGATTTTACGGATAATTACTCCCTTGTTTACGGCCATCATATGGAGTACGGCGCAATGTTCGGCTCCCTTGATGCATTTGCAGATAAGTCTTATTTTGACACACACAGAACGGGCACGCTTATCACAGTAAGCGGAAAGAGTTATAAAATTGAGCTTTTCGCCGCCTGCAAAGCCCAGGCAACCGATAAAATAATTTTCAGCCCTACTGAAACCGGTAACGAAGAGCTTCTTGATTACATTGATGAAAAATCCGCCGTATTTTATCCCGGTACGGCAGGAAGCCAATCAAAAATTATAGGATTATCTACCTGCCAATCGGCAGAGAGCTATGAAAGAATTATCGTTTTCGGTGTTCTTACCGAAATCGCGGATTGATTAAATGAAAAAAGTATTAACAGTTATTCTTTTGCTTGCCGCAATACCGTTATTGTTTAATACTGCGCTTTGCGCCTCGGCATATACGCCTGCCACGGCGGAGATCGCGGTCGAAATCAAACACGGCGGCACAGCAGTAATAATACCGGAAGTCAACTGTCCTATCCCCGATAAAACCGAGCTTAAGCTCGAGGACGGGGAAGTGGGTCGGTTTAATATACAATTCACCGAACCCGGAATTTACACCTACACGGTGAAAACCGTGCCCGACTCCCGCAACCTTGATTTTGACAGCACGGTCTATACCGTAATCATATATGTCACGGACGAGAACGGCACTCTCAAGGCGGTGAAACTAGTCTACGCCGGCGGCGTAAAATACGCAGGTGAGCCGGGTAGCGACGGCAGCCCGGATGTCATTCTGTTTGAGAATACGGAGCCGGAACAGAAAGAAACCACAACACAGGGCGGTAATCCCGTGATTCCTGTAGTCCCGCCTGTTCCCGGCTTGATAATTCCGGTCATACCGGAAATAACCACGGCGCCGGGCGGCAACACATCGCCCTCGCCCGAAACAACCACATCACCCGGCGGCACAAACCGCCCCGACAGCGCGGAAAGGACAACAGCGCCCGAAGAAACCGGCATTCCGGAAACGGAAGAAAATAATCCCGCTCCTCCGGATAAAAGCAACCCCAAAACAAGTGACGATACCGATATGGAGATGTATTTCCTTATCGCTGTGATTGCTTCCGCGGGTCTTCTGGTCCTTTCAATAATATACGCGGCTGACTGCCGTAAGCTTATAAAAAGCAAAGAGAACAGCAGCCATACGGATTCATAAACGTAAACAAAAATAACCGGAAAGGAGGGTCTGCGTATGAAATCCGAAAACAGAAAACAGAATACAATTATCAGACGCACGCTCTCCACAGCCGGTGTTCTGATAAAAAAACGCCGCAGACTCCTGACAAACGCGCTGATTATGCTCCTCATCGTTTCGCTTTCTTCGGGCATAATCGTCTGCCTTGCCGCGTCCGTTTCCGTTGCCGACGGCGCCGATAACCCTGCCGCCGGCTATGACAGCATCAGTCTTACTGTTCGTCCGGAGTCGGGCGACCCCGGTGATAAAATTAAACTGAGCGGCCTTCTGCCCGGTGACGCCGAGGCGCAGGCGGTTGATGTTACCGGGGATTATGCGGCTTCTTCGCCCGGAGCGGACATCCTCTCGGGTATTCCCTGGGCAAAGGTTATCGCCGCGTATGATATCACCATTACAAGCGGCGGCGATGAGTATCAGCCGGATCCCCTTAATCCCGTAAATGTTGAAATAAAGGATTCGGATATACCCGGCAGCGGAAAACTTCAGCTTATTCATATCAAAGATGACGGCACTTATGAAACCGTGTCCGGATTTACCGCCGAGGAAGGCAGAATTTCATTTGCTGCCAAGGGCTTCAGCGTTTACGCCATAGTCGATATTGCTCAGCCGGTGGATAACGGGTCGGTCGCCTCCCTCGATGAGCTTACAGGTGATTCCGCATCCAACGGTTTCTACCTGTATTACGGCAGCAAAACATATTTCACAAATACCGTCAATGTCAGCGGCAGCAATTCCGTGCTTGCGGAAACGGCCTCGGTTGGCAGTGCGGCAATATGGCATTTCAAAAAGGTAGGGGAAACCGGCAATAATTATAAAATCTACACCGTTATCGGCGGCGCCGAAAAATATATTTACACAAAATCCGGCAACAATATCGGCCTGGGCGATGAGGCCTCGGCGGACATTGTTGAAATCAGCGTTGCCAACGCCGCAAATAAAACCTTCTATTTCAAAAAGAGCGGTGAATCCAAGTGGCTTCAGCACTCAAACGGCGGCAAAGGAATAAGGTATTATACCGATAACAACAATGCAACCAACTCACAGATAGGCATTGATTACGGCCCGGGTGAGTCGGTTGACTACCTGCATCTTGACGGCACAAGTTTCGGTCTTATGAGTTACCCCGGCGGCACTCTGGGCTACGGATTTATGGCTGATGAGGATAACAACTCCCTTTCGATGATGTCCCTTACCGTGCGCAAGGAAACAGGTACGGAAACGCTTTATGTTGCCGATAATGCCGATATTACAATCTGGACTTTCAGTTATATCGGTAACGGCAAATACCATATTTCAACCGAAGTTGACGGCGAAACAAAATATCTCAATATCGGCAGCACTCTTTCGCTTGTCAATCAGCAGCAGGCTTCCGAGATTACAATTAATTCAAACACCGCCAATCAGCTCAGCCTTTCCTGCTCCGGCAAATCCGTGGCATTCAGCGGCACGGATTTTGTGAGCATGGATACCGCTGCCGGCAATACGGCCCAGTGGCTTCATATAGTCAGGCCCTCAACTCTCACACAGACCGATTATGTTACCTACCACGCGGATAAAATCAGCATTTCTGAAGTTCCCGACGGCGCAAATGTAATTGTTTATACCCGCGTATGGAATAACAGTACAAACAGTTATGATTTTTACGCCATAGATCACGACGGCACGCTGTATCCCTGCTATGAGCGCGGCGATGATATTATGTGGGTCGGCAATCAGATAAACACTCTCTTATGGGATTTTACCGAGTACACTTATGAAGACGGTACGCCCAATAATTACTATGAGCTGTATAATCCTTACTCAAGGAAATATATTGCGCCTCAGATTAAAGACGGTCAGACCCTTTCCGACAGCAAAATCGGCATTAACCTTCCGGGAAGAGTGTGGGGCGACTATTATTCCGGCATAATCGCCTGGGACGACCCTTACTATGCCTATTCAGGCCTTCAGTCGGATATTGCCAACGGCCGTATCGTGTCCGGGCCTAAGTCCGATGCCGATACCTTCTATTTCGCCACAGTCCGCAACCCGTCTTCAACTCTCACCACGGTAAATACCATTGACAACAGCCAGTACGGAATAGAGATGAAGATGATAGATTTCTCTTCACCCGATATTCAGAACACCTTCCTGGGTTCATCCGTATCAAATCTGACGGCGGCAACCAAAGGCCTTCTTTCAACCAACCTCGGCAGCGACGGATATCCGACTGCCGCAGGCGGCTCTCTTGCCGGCCTGTTCACTGAGAGTCAGGCGAAAACGGTCAACCATCTGTTCCTTGAAAGCACATATAACGCAAGCGGTTACTATGAATTTGACAGCTGCCAGAATTACGCCACCCTTGTCAGGCCCGACGGCACTATAGGAACCGATTTCACCGTTTACAGAGAGCTCGGAACTATGGACGACAGCTCAAGGAGCACCCTTAAGCACGGTCAGTTTATGCCTTACAACAACATAACCGCATGGGCGTATTGTACCGAAAATAACCCGGAAAATCTTTACAGAGCCCTTGCTCAGTACAATAAGCCCGAAAAAGGTCTGCTGCCCGATTCGGACCCGAGAAAACACGAAAGACTTCATAAGATAACCTCACCCAACTATTATAACGGCATGGAGATGACAGCCGTTCTGACTCAGACTCCCAACGGTAAGGATGCCTGGGGCAACGATATTATTTTTGAATTCACCGGCGATGACGACTTCTGGTTCTATGTTGACGGCGAGCTTCTCATTGACCTCGGCGGCATTCACTCCGCTCTTCAGGGCAGCTGTAATTTCTCCTCAGGTATTGTTAATGTCGAAGGCACCAGGAAGACACTTCGTCAGATATTCCGCGAAAACTATGTTTCAAGGAATCCGGATGCAACCGAGCAGGAGATAAACAACTACCTTGCCGGGTATTTTGAAGAGGGCTCAACGGTATTCAGGCCTTACACCACCCATAAAATGACCATATTCTATATGGAGAGAGGCGCGGGCGCGTCAAACCTTCATATGCGTTTCAACCTCAGTAATGTCACCCCCGGCAATGTGATGCTCACAAAAACCGTAACCGGCTCCGACGACCTTGATTTCAACCTCGTTGAATACCCCTATCAGATATGGTACAAGGACGATGAGACGGGAGCGGAGCATCTGCTTACAAACGATAACAGCTTAATCAATGTCACCTATCAGAATTCAACCCAGAGGATAGATTACCTGCCCGTATATACTCCTCCCAACAGCTCGGTTTCATATAACTCGGTATATCTGCTTAATCCGGGCAAGAGCGCCGAAGTTCACTTCCCGATGAATACCATTGAGTATAGAATTGTTGAGTGCGGAATCAATGATGAGGTTTATGATTCGGTTAAGATAAACGGCACGGCCGCCTCTCCCGATACTATCCCGGGCTCGGGCAGGAGCTCATATGATTCCGGCTGGCACAGCGTTGTCCAGCAGCCTTCCATTGTGTTTGAAAACCATGTTGACCCCGATTCGCTGCGCACGGTCAGCATTGAAAAAACACTGTATGACGAATCCGGCCACGTGCTCAGCGCTCAGCAGGATAAATCCGTGTTCAATTACAGACTGTATCTTTCAAACGGCTCGGATGATAATCTCGCCGCGGCAAATATGGTCAGATACTATGTTACCGATGATTCTGCCGAGGGGCACCTTTGCAGATGGGATGCGGATTCCGGCAGGCTGGTTCCCACAGCCCTTACGGATTATGATTCTCTTACCGCCTCCGAAAAGGGCGCGTTCACCTTTGAAACATCAATGAACGGCGCTGTTTCAAAGATACCCGCGGGCTATACCGTGCATATACCCAATGTTGCCGTGGGCACAAGGTTTATGCTTGTTGAGAGGGAAAATGAAATACCCCTTGGCTACAGCTTTGTTGAGTATGCGCGCGAGAGCGGAACTTACCACGCCGAGGACGGCGACACCATCAATTCCGGCTGGGTAAGAGCAAATGAATCGCCCAAAATGTATGTCAGGAACAAGCGCGGCTGGGGCCTTGAGGTAAACAAACAGTGGAGTGACGCAAGCTTCACAAAAACCCACGCACCCGTTTATGTGGCGGTTTATGCCGGCAATGACCTTGTTCCCGGCACGGTCAGGATGCTGTCCGGCACCGACGCAAGCACCCGCTATTTCTTTGACAGCATTATTACCGGCTGCACATTTGCC
>JAEELT010000026.1 GCA_016282855.1 Clostridiaceae bacterium
TCTCAGGAAAACCTCGATAGACGAGCTGCCGCAGCTGATAAACGTTCTCAGGGGCGATATGTCCGTAGTCGGCCCGCGCCCGCTCGTTGACGGCGAACTCGAAGCGCACGGCGGCATGAAAATCTATCAGCAGGTAAAGCCGGGAATCACGGGCTGGTGGGGCTGCAACGGCAGGTCGAATATCTCCTACCGCGAGCGCCTCGAACTCGAATACTATTATGTCCGCAACTTCTCGGTCTATCTCGATTTCCTCTGCGTGCTGAGAACAGCTTTGACAGTGGTGAGAAAAGAAGGGGCGGAGTGAGAGAGTAAACACATTTCCGCGGGATTATTTGGAGATGGTCACAGTGGATAAAAAATACAGCGTTTTGATGTCGGTTTATTATAAAGAGCAGGCAGCGTGGCTTGATACGAGCATTAAAAGCATGTTTGATCAAACCATTAAGCCCGCCGAATTCATACTGGTTGAAGACGGAAAACTGACAGAAGAATTATACCGGGTCATAGATAAATACAAAAATGAATATCCGGGAATCTTTAAAGCTGTTTCTTTGCCAGAAAATGCCGGATTGGGTTTGGCTCTGAAAAAAGGCGTTGAAGAATGCTCCAACGAATTGATTGCGCGCATGGATTCGGATGATTATTGCCTGCCGGAGCGAATAGAAAAAGAATTGGAAATATTTGAAAAAGATCCTGAAACGGGTATGGTCGGCACAAATGTCTCCGAGTTCATTGACTCTGTTGACAATGTCATCTGCAATGTTTTACTGCCCGAAACCAATGAGGAAATCATAAGGTATTCCAAGAAGAGAAACCCGTTCAGGCATCCGGCGGTTATGTTTAAAAAGAGCGAAGTCTTAAAAGCCGGAAACTACAGAGATTACTATTTTTGCGAAGATTATGACTTATGGCTCAGGATGATAAGAAGCGGATGCAAGTGCTGTAATATTCAAGGCATTTATGTTTTCATGAGAATCGGAAAAGATTTCTATAAGCGAAGAGGCGGGAAAAAGTATTTCAGCAGTATTAAAAAGCTGAAAAAAGAGCAGCTGGAAAACGGTTATTTCACAAGAACGGAATACCTTAAAACAATTATCCCTCATGCGGCTGTGTGTTTTATGCCGAATTATCTGAGAGATTTTGTTTACAAAAAGTTCCTGAGGAAGTAAGCCGCATCGCCTGAAGTATTATCCGGTATTAAGTCAACGGCATAATGAAATATAAAAATCTGAAGTGAGTGAAATTTATGGAAACCAACGCTGATATAAAGGTTTGTCTTTAGAACGGTAATTATCTATGAAAAGAATTATGCTTGTCTTCGGCACAAGGCCCGAAGCGATAAAAATGTGTCCTCTTGTTAATGAACTGAAAACAAGAGAGAATATTCAAACTGTTGTTTGCGTAACTGGTCAGCATCGTCAGATGCTGGATCAGGTCCTTGATGTCTTCAATGTCACGCCTGATTATGATTTATCCATAATGAAGGAAAAGCAGACGCTGTTTGATATTACTGCAAATATTCTGAATTCAATCAAAGCTGTTCTTGAAAAAGAGCGGCCGGATATCTGTCTCGTCCACGGCGACACAAGCACAAGTTTTGTAACTGCGCTCGCCTGCTTTTATCTTCAGATTCCCGTAGGCCATGTGGAAGCGGGTCTGCGCACGCATAATATCTTCAGCCCCTATCCCGAGGAATTTAACAGGCAGGCAGTTTCTATCATTTCTCAGTTCAATTTTGCTCCCACTGAAACGGCAAAGAACAACCTTTTATCAGAAGGAAGAAAACTGGAAAACATATGGGTCACCGGCAACACCGTAATTGATGCTTTGAAGACGACCGTCAGCGCGGATTACCGCCATCCAGAGCTTGACTGGGCCGACGGTAGCAGACTGATATTCATAACCGCCCACCGCCGCGAGAATCTCGGCACGCCGATGCATAATATGTTCAGGGCGATAAAAAGAGTAATGCAAGAACACGGGGATATCAAGGCGCTTTATCCGATTCATCTCAATCCGGTTGTAAGGCAGATTGCCGAAGAAGAACTCGGGGAATGCGACAGGATACATATCATCGAGCCGATTGACGTAATTGACTGCCATAATATAATGGCGCGAAGTTATCTAGTCCTGACCGATTCAGGCGGCATTCAGGAAGAAGCTCCTTCGCTTGGGAAGCCCGTCCTTGTCCTTCGCGATACAACCGAACGCCCTGAGGGCATAGAAGCGGGCACACTGAAACTGGTCGGCACCAAAGAGGAGAACATATACAGAGCATTCACCGAACTGCTTAATGATTCCAAAGCATACAACAGAATGGCCCGCGCAGCCAACCCCTACGGTGACGGTCTTGCAAGCAAAAGAATTGCGGATATACTTGAAGAATCCTTGTAAAGGAGATATTAATGATACCCAAGACAATTCATTATTGCTGGTTTGGCGGGAATCCCCTGCCAGAACTGGCTCAAAAGTGCATAGAGAGCTGGAAAAAACTCTGCCCGGATTATGAAATTATCGAGTGGAATGAAAGTAATTTCTATTTCAGCGAATGCGACTACGCCCGCGAAGCATATGAGGCAAAAAAGTGGGCATTTGTTTCCGATTATGCAAGGTTGAAAATCTTATACGATTACGGCGGAATATATATGGATACCGATGTCGAAGTAATCAAGCCGCTTGATTCACTGCTTCATTATAAGGCTGTTTCGGGGTTCGAGTCGGAAACACAGATTCCGACAGGCCTTATGGCCAGCGTGAAAGGAATGCCTGTTATAGGTGAATTGCTTGATGAATATAATACCATTCATTTTAAAAA
>JAEELT010000027.1 GCA_016282855.1 Clostridiaceae bacterium
ATTTCACTCAGCTTTCCGCACCGGTTAAACGAACCGTTTCCCAAAGATGTCAGGGTATCAGGCAGTATCACTTCGATGATTTCGGAACAATTTCTGAAAGCGTTTTTTCCAATAGATGTTACGCCGTTATTCACAATTACAGCTTGAATGCTATTGGCATAGTCTTTCCACGGAGCACTGTTTAATGTCAACGAGTTTGGATAATCTGTCATTGTACCTGTTCCGCTGATTTCAAGAGTTTTAGATGTATTATCATATGTCCAAGTTAAATTGTTCCCACAAGTGCCACTATCATTCGCGGCGTTTGCAATTACAGCAGTCAGAGAAGACATAAGTATTACACTGCTAAGCATAATCGACAGTGTTTTTGTTATGGCTTTTTTCATTAATATTTTCACAAAATCCCCCGTTCCGGATTAACAGTAAGACTATGATTGTTGTGTCACAAATCAAGTATGGCATAGTATACCCATAAAAGTCAACAAAAAAATAAACAGCTAGGCATTTACCCGGAATATGCAGGGTAAATAAAAATCTTGACATGCCGTCGCCGTTATGATATTATGTTTAAGCACTTACGGAGAGATACCGAAGTGGTCATAACGGAACGGTCTTGAAAACCGTCGTACTCTCACGGGTACCGTGGGTTCGAATCCCACTCTCTCCGCCACTTAAAAGCAAGATTCAATTTCATATATAAGCATTGACGCTACCATGGAGAAGTACTCAAGTTGGTGACGAGGCGCCCCTGCTAAGGGCGTAGGTCGGGTAACCGGCGCGAGAGTTCGAGTCTCTCCTTCTCCGCCATAGAAAAACGGACACCGAAAGGTGCCCGTTTTTTCTATGATAAAACAGGTTTTCTCAAACCCGAGCGCCGGTACGGCGCGGGGCAAACCCGCTGAGCGCGTCCGGTGGACGATGAAGCGAAAGCGGGTTTGGTGAAGAAACAAGGAGCAATGCGACGCGAACCAGCGAGCAGTGCGACTATGTTTCTGAGGGGCGTTTCGAGTCTCTCCTTCTCCGCCAAAAGCAAAAGGCATCCCAAAAGGGGTGCCTTTTGCGTTTTACAGAAGAGAAACGAATCGAGCGCCGGTTGTTTATCCCTTGACAAAACAAATACTTCGTGATACGATGTATTACACAACAGGAGGTATGGAATGGATATTCAGTTGAAACGAGGTTTGCTTGATGTATGTGTTCTTGCCGCAATTAAAAACGAAGACTCCTACGGCTATAAAATCATAAAAGATCTCAAGCCGTGTATAGAGCTTTCCGAATCGACGCTTTACACTATATTAAAGCGACTTGAAAACTCCGGCATGCTCACGGTGCGCAGCGCCGAGCACGACGGCAGACTGCGCAAATACTATCACATTACTCAAAACGGCCTCAGACGCATAGATGAGTTCAGGGATGAATGGAAAGAGGTTATTTCCATTTACCGTTTTGTTATGAAGGAGGAGCAATATGAATAAGCAGGAGTTTCTTGATGACCTGCGTAACTCTCTTTCGGGCTTTCCGCAGGCCGATGCCGAGGAGCGTGTCTCATTTTACGGCGAAATGATTGACGACCGCATTGAAGAGGGAATGAGCGAGGAGGAGGCCGTTGCCGGAATCGGAACACTCGCCGACATCAGGGAGCAGATAATCTCCGAAATTCCTCTGCCGAAGCTGGTTAAGGAAAAGGCAAAGACGCAGCGCAGGCTTAAGGCATGGGAAATTGTGCTTATTGTGCTGGGCTTTCCGCTCTGGTTGCCGCTGCTCGCGGCGTTTTCAGCGGTTATACTTGCGCTTTATATCTGCGTTTGGGCGGTCATAATCTCGCTGTGGGCGGCTGAAGTTTCGCTCTGGGCGGGAGCATTGGCAGGCGTTGCCGCCGCGGTTATGTTTTTCATAAGGGGCTTTGCGGTGCAGGCGATTGCCCTGCTCGGCGCGGCCGTTTTTGCCGCGGGCTTTTCAGTCTTGTTTTTCATCGTCTGCAGGGCCGTTACAAAGGGCCTGCTGTATGTTACAAAAAAGATTATGTTTTCGCTTAAAGCGAAACTTGCCGGAAAGGAGGATGCGCAGTGAAAAAAGCACTGATTGCGGGTGTAATCCTTATGCTGCTCGGCGCCGCCGTTTTTGCGGGAGCGCTTGCTTACACAGGTTTTGACTTTTCAAAATTCAGCACAGACGAATTCACCGAAAAAACCTATACAGTTGACGGCGCGTTCACGGGGGTCAGCATTGACGCAGGCGAGGCGGATGTCGATTTTGCAATATCGGGCAACGGCAAGGTGACCGCGGAATGTTTCGAATCGGACAAAATCAGCAGAGAAGTCTTTATAAAAGACGGTATTCTCTGTATCCGGCAGATTGACGGACACACATGGATTGACAGAATCGGAATAACGGCACAAAGTCCCAAGATGACTGTTTACCTGCCCGCTGCGGAATATGAGTCAATCGAGCTTCAAAGCGCGACGGGTGATATTACCCTCCCGGGCAGCTTTTCTTTTGGCAAAATCAATATAACAACCACAACGGGCGATGTCATGCTCTGTGCAGGCGAAGCGCAGAAGCGCGCGTCACACGGCGCGGTTGAGATAACCTCCTCCACGGGCGATATAGTGATGAACGGCTTTGAAGCAGCGGATATACAAATCAAGACCTCCACGGGCGATATCACGGTGAATGACGTTTCCTGTGCCGGCGAATATTATCAGTTTATATACACAGGTGATACCGCTATCACCGCATTAACCTGCAAGAGCTTTGAAGCCAATACCTCCACGGGTATGATGAATCTGAGCGGAGTTCTTGTTTCGGGGCCTCTCGAAATCACAAGTGAGTCGGGTGATATAAGCTTTGCATTAAGTGACGCAGATGAAATAAGTATTACCACCTCCACGGGTGAAGTAACGGGCAGCCTGCTGAGCGAAAAGGTGTTTAACGCACAGTCCTCCACGGGCGATATAAGCGTTCCCGGCACAAACGCGGGAGGAAAATGCGATATCACAACGTCAACGGGCGATATAAATATTGTTTTATCTGAGCAGAGATGATATTATTATCGATGTAAAGAAGCGTTCTTAATGAAAGGAGATAAAGATATGGATTTAATACCCAGCTTTTCGGTTGACCACACAAAAATTATTCCGGGGATATTCACAAGCAGAGTGGATGTTCTCGGCGAACGAAAAGTTACCACCTATGATGTGAGAGTCACAAGGCCCAATAAGGAGCCGGCTGTTGATGTGGCGGCTATGCACTCCCTTGAGCATCTTATAGCGACATATCTCAGAAACGACCCGGACTGGAAGGATGAAGTTATCTACTGGGGTCCCATGGGCTGCCTGACGGGTTTTTATCTTATTCTCAAGGGCGAGCGCGCTCCGAAGGAAATTTATGACCTTGTTCTCGGGGCTTTCAGGTCCGTTGAGAGCGCGCAGGAGGTTCCGGGTGCATTACCGGTAAACTGCGGCAATTATCTTATGCACAATCTCGGTATGGCAAAGTGGTATGCCGCGAGATTTGCGGATTATCTGGCCGCTAACGCGGGCAATCCCGGCATATTTGAATACCCGAGATCCGAGAGACTTGTAACTGACGACGGGCGCAGCTTTTATGATTCATAAGCGGGCTTTCCGGCAGGCGTATATTAAAACAAACCGGGCATCCGAAGAGGAGAGAACATAAAATGATTGCAAGGCTGTTTGTTACAATTCCGCTGATTTTTTCGCTTCTGGCGCAGAGCTTTGCCGTTTTGCCGGCACGCCGCGATGAAAGCGTTCTTATGAAGGCTGTGTTGATTTCGGATATTCACTCCGACGCTGATTTCACACGCGACCGCACAAATCTTATGAGACAGCTTTTTGCCGCGCTGGGCAGAACCCAGAGTGACGCGGATACCGTTGTTATGAGCGGAGATCTTACCAACTCCGGCGACCTTCGCGAATATATAAATCTGCTGAACTGCCTTAATGTTTACTGCAGGATAAGTGACCGTGTGCCCGAGATGGGCAACCATGACAGCTGGCATCACAGCGACGACCCGGACTATGCCGGAGCGCTGAAATATTTCCTGCAGTTCTGCCGCCTTAACGGCGTGGCAACCGACAAGGTATATTATACAAAGCGGGTGAAAGACATACCGTTTATTGTGCTGGGGGTTGAGGATTGCGACTTTGACAATCCGTACCACTCCGCCGGGCAGATGGACTGGTTTGAAGACCGGCTTGACGAAGCTGTGAAAGGCGGAACACCGGTATTCGTAATCTGCCACAAACCGCTTGAGGATATGGGAGGGAGCGCCGCGAGGATGGAAGAAATACTGCTGAGCGCCTGTGAAAACGCTTCGGCGCCGGTGATTTATGTCAGCGGTCACTGCCACGAAATAGGCGGCAATACATTCGCTCAGCCGGCTGAAAAGCTTATATATCTGAATCTGCCCTCCGTGCTGTACACTGATGACGGCGGCCTCGGCTTTACCGCGGAGATAACCGCGGACACGGTGACGCTCACCGGAATGAACTTCCTTGAGGACAGAGCGCTTGATGAATATACCTATGTTATCTCTTACTGAAAAACACAGAGAATAAAGATACGCACCCGGTGAATCTGAATTAACCGGGTGCGTGATTTCTGTTACTGTGTATCTGCGCTCTTCAGATCAATGACTACTATCTCGGGTCTGTTGCAAAAGCGCACGGGCAAATCGCTTGCCCCCATACCTCTCGAGATAATCATAACGCTGTTTTTAAGAGTGTAAAGACCGCTGTCATATTCCGGCAGCAGGCCCTGTGACGGAGCTATCACCGCGCCGATAAACGGCAGGCGTATCTGACCGCCGTGGGTGTGGCCTGAGAGAATAAGGTCAAAGCCGTTTGCGGCATACATGCGGAATCTTTCGGGCCGGTGCGCGAGCAGCACCTTGAAGCCGTCGGGCGCGGCAAGCTTTTTGAGATTTTCGCCGAAGGCGGAGGAATAGTTGGGGTCATCAATTCCGCAGATATATATTTTTGCGCCGTTTCTGACGATTTCTTCCGCCTGCGAGCGAAGCACCGTTACATAATCACTTATGTTTTTTTCAAACTGCCTGAAATCATTGTAAATACGTATTTCGTGGTTGCCGGTTACATAGAAGCACGGAGCAACCGCGGACAGTTTTGCAAGTAAATCTGCCGCTTTGCCGAAGTCCCGGGTGTTGAGGTCCACTATATCCCCGGTGAGGGCGATGATATCCGGGCTTTCGCGTTTTACGGCTTCAATCAGCTTAGAATTGTCCTTGCCGAATTCGGCGTTGTGCAGGTCTGAAATCTGCACGATTCTGAAGCCGTCAAATTCATCGGGAAGCCGGGAGCAGGGCACATCAAAGCGTCTTGTGTAAAGGCAGTATTTGCTTATGATTAAATCGGCGGCAATCAGCGCGGCAACGAGCAGGGCCGCGGCGCCGAGTATCTTTCTTTTTTTCACAACTGTTTCCTTTCGGGCTGAATCTGTGTTTGCATTATATCACAAACCTTGCCCGCTCGCAACATGGCAAAAGAAAAGAGCGTGCGTAAAGGGTGGGTGTCCGTAAAACAGTATAGGTTTTCACGGAAAACCAAAACCGCAGAACATCGTCAGATTTGCTTGCCATACATTAAGTATGCTCTCACAAATCTTCCTTGCTCTGCGGCTTGTTTTTCTATCAAAAACTGCTTCGCACCTCAAAGAGATGAAATTTGTGCATATTTGCAGGTCCTGACGACGAAGAATACTTGCTGTATTCCGAGGAGGAAAGCCTGCATAAGATGTGCGAAGGTCGCTCTTTGAGGCTTTACTGTTTTATGAACACCCACCCAAAGGGCGCTCTTTTTTGATTTTATGCCTGAGTTTCGAGGTTTTCCTTGTGGCGCGCGGCGCGCATTTCTTCAAGCTCTTTATACATCTTCTCTTTGTTTTCGCCCTCAACATTGTAAAGAGTCTTGAGGATGATTGCCTTGAGGAGATTGGCTGTTGCATAGCCGAAGAGCAGGAAGCCGAGCAGCCACAGGCAGGTATTGAGGTAAGTGGGCTTTGCCTGCATTGTTGCCACAAGATCGCCCACGGCGGAGGATTCATAGCCTACCCACGCGATAAGGAAGGGTATTGCGAGCTCCTTGAGGTAGTTGAGTCCGGTGGTAATCCAGCCGGGTACTATGCCCTGAATGGCTTCCATTCTTTCGCCGGTCTGCCATTCGAGATAGTCGAAATATTCCACCGCGAAATGAGAGTTTGAAAGCTCCTGAATGCCTATTCCCACGCCGAATATGAAATAGAAAGCGTAGAAGAATATGCTGTTCCAGCCCTTGAAGAACATTATGCCCATCTTTGCCTCGACAAAGCAGATGGAGAAGAGCACGAGGGCGGAAATCATTGAGTAGGGGCCGCAGAATTTGAGCAGCTTGGTGGGCTCATGATTCTTTGACAGCTTTGTGGTAATCAGGTTACCTACCACCGTACCCACAGCTGTGGGCAGGGTGAGCAGCAGATTCTTTGATGAGCCGACCGTGATAGCGGCGAGCAGGGTTGAGAATTTGCCGAGCGCCGCAAGCACGTTTACCCAGCCGATGTACTGGTAAGCGCGGTAATTTCTGTATTTGAAAAGTGAGAACAGTGCCTTTGAAACCTTAACCTTTTCTTTCTTGGGCAGCTCTATTCTCTCGTGGCAGAACAGGCCGCACATAAGGTTGCCGAAGGCGGTTACGATAGCGGCGACAATCGCGAGAGTCATATACATCTTGTTCTTGTCATCGCTGAACAGTCCGTAAACAAAGGTGCCGAGATACGCTCCGCCGTAGCCGAGGTAATATGAGAGCTGCCATACCGTGGCAACGGTTTTCTTCTCTTTGGGGTTGGGCGAAATAACCTGCGCCACATTCTGGCCGAAGTTGTTGAAGGCGTTGAATATGGTCTGGCAGATTGCGATGCAGTAGCGGAAAAGGGTCATCTGCTCAACAGTCCAGCCCTTGGGCACATAGAAATAAAGCACCGTAAGGGTGAAAATCGGCAAAAGGCAGATTATGTACCACTGGCGGTATCTGCCCCAGCGGCTTTTCCACTTCTGCACGATAATGCCTGCGATAAGGCCTATCACTATGCCCACAACCGTGGTGAGCGTGGTCTGCACGGCAAGGATTTTTGCTATTCTGTCTGCGTCAACTCCCGCAGGCCCGAAATAAAGCTCGTGCAGGAAGGCGGCGGCAAGCGTGCCGGTGAGTGTGGTTCCGAACATACCGCCTACGCGGGCAAGCATAAGGCAGATATATTCAAATCTTGTTACGTTTTTGCACTGCTCGGGCGGCAGGGCGTTTTCGGGTCTTTGAGCCGGGGACGCTGCTTGTGTGCTCATATCATTGTCTCCTTCTTTTTATTATGAAAGTTTAAGGACTGCGTTATAGTCGTCAATTCCGTAGTTGCCCACGGTGTTTTTAAGCATATCGTATAAATCGAGCTCCTCGCCCTGAGAGTCCTTTATTGTCTTCTTGAAGCGGGAGATCCTGCGGAAGAGCTTGAGCAGCACATCTCCGCCGGGGGTGCCCTCAACGAAGGGCTGATTGCCCTCAAACACGCTCCTTACCATATCTATGGCGAAGTCAACAAAGAGCATTTTTTTTACGCTCTTGTCCGCTCTGATGAAGAAGAGCCTTGCGAGACCGCCAACGGTTATCTTTGAGAGCCTTTTGCCGCCGAAGCGCACAACCTTCATCATAAACGGAGTTTTTTTCATGT
Organism: Clostridiaceae bacterium; assembly: GCA_016282855.1. Taxonomy (GTDB): domain Bacteria; phylum Bacillota; class Clostridia; order Oscillospirales; family Acutalibacteraceae; genus CAG-177. Next base: position 7,735 of record JAEELT010000027.1, read on the forward strand.
TGACCTTGCCCATAAAACGCTCCGGGTCATCCTTCATGGCACGGATGACCGTGCGTATCATACGCTCAAACTGAACCCTTAGGTATTCCTCGCCCGTGAGGCCTTTTTTATCCCAGTCAAATTCGGGCACGGGGATGCTTTCAATTTCAACGGTGTCTTTATCGGTTACGGTCACAAGGCGCATAAACGCCGGGCAGCCGATGGTGCTGCCGGTGCAGACATCATAGAATTTGTTGCCCTTCGCAGTTTCGGTCACGTTTATGCTCTGGTTGTGCATATGGCCGGTGAATATGAGATGCACGCCGTTGTCGGCAAGGGTGTCGATGAGCCTGCGGCTCTCGGACTGCCTCGCGTCACCTATGAGAGCGAGCAGCGGCTGACCGGGCAGCACGGGATAGTGCTCCATGGCTATCATCATCTGACCGTCCGCCTGAGCCTGCTTTGCCTGCGCCTCAATCCAGCCGAGGAACTCATCGTCATAGGTTATGTGCTTCTGCCCGTCAATGTCGTTGCATATAACGAGCAGGCGCACCTCGGGCGAGAGCTGAGCCACATAAGAGAGATGCTTCTCGTTGAAAGCTATTGCGTCTGAGTAACCGAAATCCTTGTAAAGGCCGTAAAGGTCGGTGAATTTGGTGCCCTCGGGTGTGATGCGCGCTCCGCCGTCATAGGCGAAGGGCTTCTCATTGAAATCGTGGCCCGCGGTCACCACATAAACCTTTTTGCCGCTTTTTGCCTGAAAATCGTGCAGAAGCGCTGAAAAAGCTTCGTTGCTCTGCTTTTCGCCGTTGAACGAGAGGTCGCCGGCGATAAGCACGATATCCGCCTGCTTCGCCTGCTCGAGATAAGCGAAAACCGCCTCGTTTATACTCTGTGTTTCGGCGAAGCACTTCTGCTCAAAATCCATAAAGCGCTCGTAGTCTTCGCCGTAGGCGCCCAGAGAGTTTTTGAAATAGTGAGTATCCGTAATAAGAAAGAATTTAAGCGGATTCATTTTTCCCCTCCAATAATCCGGCTGAGCCGGGTGTTTAATAGTACAATACAAAATTTAAACCGCAAAATCAAGCTATTCCTTGCCGGCAACTATATTATTTATCCAGATTCCTTTTCTCACAAGCGTAACGCCTATGGCGCATTTTATCCACTCCGACATCTGAAGGAAGACAAAAATCCATATCACATAAAGGTCGGTGAAGCGGCTGAGTACGAAGGCGAGGGGCACGCTGACCACCCACATAAACACGCTGTCAAACAGGAAGGTGATGAAAGTCTTGCCTCCGGAGCGTATGGTGAAATATGAGGCGTGCAGCAGAGCAATCTGAGGCGTGAATACCGCCTGCGCAATGAGGAAGCGCGTGGCAATCTGCCTGGCTTCCGGGTTGGTATTGTATATCATCGGGAACAGCGGCGAGGTTGAAAGAATCACTGCGCCTACGCCGCACGCTATCATAACGGCAAAAGCAATGATTTTGTAAGCGTCCTCTTTCGCTTTTTTCATGTTTCCGGCTCCGAGGCTGTGACCGGCGATGATTGCTATGGCGTCTCCCATAGCGAAAAAGACCACATTGAAAACATTGCTCACCGTGCTCGATATATTCTGACCCGCCACAACATTGAGGCCCCTCACCGAGTAGCACTGGGTGAGCACCGCCATACCCGCGGACCAGAGAGCTTCATTCACGAGCAGGGGAGAGCCGGTGATGAAATATTTTTTCACAAGGGCAAAAGGAATAGTGATTTTGCGGTAAAGCCCTTTGAGGTATTCGCACTTGTCATTCCGGTGGGTGTGAGCCCAGATAACCACAACGCCCATTTCACAAAGCCTTGAGAGCACCGTGGCAAGAGCCGCCCCTCTGACTCCGAGAGCAGGGAGACCGAGCTTGCCGTAAATGAGCAGGTAGTTGAAAACAAGGTTCACCGCCACTGCCGCGAGCCCCGCGCGCATTGGCACCACGGTTTCGCCGCACTCGCGCAGAGTGTTGGAGTAAATCTGCACCACGGTAAACGCCGGAAGCCCCCACAGCACAATGCGCAAATACCCCGCGGCATAGCCGAGGGTAGCTTCGAGGTCGCCGCCGTCGTTGTTTCCCCTGAGATAGAGGCTCACGAGGTCTTCGCCGAAGGCGGAAAAAACAATCAGAGCCGCCGTGAGGAGGAACCCGCCGAGCCAGAGCTTGTAGCGGAAGGTGCTGCGCAGCCCCTCATAGTCCTTTGCGCCGTAATACTGCGCGGTGAATATACCCGCCCCGGCGAGACCGCCGAAAATGCACAGGTAAAACACAAAAAGAAGCTGGTTTACTATGGCAACGCCGCTCATCTGCTCGGTGCCCGTGCGCCCGACCATAATATTATCAAGCAGGCTCACGAAGTTTGTGATGCCCGTCTGCACCATAATCGGCACGGAAATGGCGAGCACATTCCGGTAAAATTTTCTGTCGCCTATGAATTTATCTTTGAATCTGTTCATATTATTAACCGCTGAAATCTGATTAAAGCTTACGGCACCGCGCCGTATGAGACCGGGTTAAGAGATTTTTTCGCTGTGCGCGCGAACAAAATCCATTATTGCGCTCACGGTCTGCCTTATCTGCTCATCGGAGGTGATAAGAGCCTCTCCGTCGCCCTCCTGAGCGCCGTATGAGCCGAACTGCGCGTGATTGCCGCCTTTGATTATATATTCGGGTGAGTTTTCGGGCACAAGTTTTTTGCCTTTTTCATAGAGCTCTTTATTCAGGAGCGAATCCTCCGAGCCGTAGATAAACAGCGCGTCGGTGCCCGAAACCGGCCTTACGGGGTAAGAAGCGAGCATGATAACGCCCTTGAGAAGCTCGGAGTTGTATGAGGCGTAGGCTCCGGCAGCGACTCCGCCGAGGGAATGGCCGCAGATATACCAGTTATCATAGTCATACCCGCGCATTGCGTTGCTCGCTCTGTCAAACCCAAAGATGGCAAGGCGGGCGGGCATGCTTACAAGGCAGACATCAACACCCGCGCCGGCGAGCTTGCGGAGAAGGGGGGCATAGGCTGTTTCCTCCACCTTTCCGCCCGGGTAAAAAATCAGGGCGCTGTCGCTTGACGGGCCGTCAAAGAACATACCGTAATCCGTTTCGGTGATGGCAACATCGGCATCCTGCACGAGGGCCGCTTTCGCCGCTTCGTCGGCAGGGTAGTAGTCCTTAACATACCTTACGCACATCACAACCAGAGCGATGGGAACGGCAATGAGCAGCAGTTTTAACAGTTTTCTCATATCGTTACCTCTCTTTATAAAAGTTTACTGAATAATTTTATCACTTAACAGGGGAATATTCAAGCACGGGATTCAGCGCAGGCGGATTTGAGGCTCCGGTTAATATCATACCGAGCGGGAGAAGCCGGCCGGGAGCGCCTCAGACCATATCGGAAAACTGCTTTTTCAGATTTTCCGGCAGACACATAATTAAACCGTAGGGGCGGATATTATCCGCCTGAGCAAAGGAATCCGTTGCAGGGCACGGATATATCCGTGCCGCACTCAGATATTCTCATCGCTACCCGCTGCCATAATAAAGCAAAAGCCTCCGGGCAAAGCACCCGAAGGCTTAAGTAATTGTTGTTTTGCCGCTCAGTTTTTGCTTTTCACCATGCCGGACACCTGGTCGATTTCGGCCTTGTTTTTGTTGCACATAATCAGCAGGTTTGCGTCGGAGCTTGAGAACGAGATCGACTGGTCAACATTTGCCGCTCTGAACATATATTCCACTCTGTCGCCGGATGCCTTGCTCCAGCTCGGTTTCTTGGACTCCTGAATGGCGATGTTGGTGTCGCTCGAGGTCACGGAGCCGCTGTTGTCAAGGTCGCCGTAAACGACCACTCTGAACTGCTCCACAAAATTGCCGCTGCTGTCGAATATTTTCACTATTGTGCCGGTGCCGACATAAGTGCCGGTGCAGTTTGTTATTTCGCACTGTCCGCCCGCGCCGACATTTATCATTGCCTCAAGCTCTTCTGGCGTTGTGTATTGCTCAACGCCGTAAATAAACCGGCCTTCATCGTTGCCTGCGACGGGATTGCTGTCAGCGAAAAGCCCGTCATACGCGATTACCGCCTCAACTCCGGCGGGAAGCTCCTGTTTGCCGGAGATTATATCCGGGTCGCTTGTTTCGACTATGCCGTCGCGCTCAATCACAACGGAGGTGCCGGCTTTGGGTACGAGCTTTGCTCCCGTGATATATGTCTGTGAGCTGTCCTCAGTCCAGGTTGCGGTAAGAGTTGAATTCTCTGTAAGTTCAAATGAGGCGCCCGGCATGAGGACCGTGGGGTATTTTGGCGAAAGCCAGCCGGCGAAAGCAAAGCCCTCGCGCACGGGGGTTACATCAGGCAGGGTAACGGTGCCGGCGTCAAGTATGCAAACGGGGGCGCCGAAGCCGTCCGGAGCTTCGAAGCTCAGGGTATAAAGCTGCTGCCACACGGCATAAATCGTCTTGCTGGCGGAAAGATTGTACTGCCCGCCTGCGCTGTACTGAGCCGCAGTGGCGTTTGCGTCGGCCGCCCAGCCGAGGAAACGGTAACCGTCTTTGACAGGAATTTTAGCAGACAGGGTTATATTGTCGTAGCCCTTCTGAGCCGCGGGCACATTTTCAGCGCCCGGGGCGGAATAAGTCAGGGTATAAAGCTGTTTCCACACAGCGTAAATCGTCTTGTTTGCCGTGAGATTGTACTGCCCGCCTGCGCTGTACTGAGCCGCTGTGGCATTTGCGCTGTCCGCCCAGCCGAGGAAGGCGTAGCCGTCCCTTACGGGCGCCGTGCCCGAGAGAGTGATGCTGCCGTAACCGGTCTGGTTTGCCGGAGCGCCGGAGCCGCCGTTGGCGTTATATGTAAGGGTATACGGCGTTACCGTGACATTAAATGAAGTTGTCTTGCCGCTGTAGGTTACGGTGATTGCCTGCGTGCCGGCGGTGTTGAAAGCAGTCGGGCTGCAGGTGAAGCCGCTTGAAACGGTCTCGGTCTTGCCGCTGTTGTAGGTGGCTGTGAGAGTGAGACCGGAAGTGTCAAGAGTCTGACCCGTGTAGTAGCTAAGCTTGGTGGGTTTGCTCTTTACCGCAATGCTCTTTATTGAATCCTGAGTGACCGTAACATTGAATGAAGTTGTTTTGCCGCTGTAGGTTACGGTGATTGCCTGCGTGCCGGCGGTGTTGAGGGCAGTCGGGCTGCAGGTGAAGCCGCTTGAAACGGTCTCGGTCTTGCCACTGTTGTAGGTGGCTGTGAGAGTGAGACCGGCTGTATCGAGAGTCTGACCCGTGTAGTAGCTAAGCTTGGTGGGCTTACTCTTTACCGCAATGCTCTTTAA
>JAEELT010000028.1 GCA_016282855.1 Clostridiaceae bacterium
GGTCATCGGCGGCTGTTATGGGTCTGCCGACCACTATGTAATCGGAGCCGACTGCCTTTGCCTGCTCCGGGGTCATAACTCTTTTCTGGTCACCGACATCGCCGTCGGCAAATCTCACGCCCGGTGTAACGATAAGAAAGCCGCTGCCGCAGACTTCGTGCACCCTGCCCGCCTCAAGAGGAGAGCATACAACGCCGTCAAGCCCGGAGTTCTTCGCGTTGAGAGCGTAGTGAATCACAACATTCTCTATGGGCTCTTTTATGAGAAGCTCATTTTCCATTATTTCATTATCGGTTGAGGTGAGCTGAGTAACGGCTATAAGCAGAGGTCTTGTGCCGTCGGCTCTTGTGAGGCCTTCGAGCGCTGCCTGCATCATTCTTGAAGTGCCCGAGGCGTGAAGATTGCAGATATCAACATCGAGTGACGAGAGCACCGACATAGCTTTTTTTACGGTGTTGGGAATATCGTGAAGCTTGAGGTCAAGAAAAATCTTGTGGCCTCTCTTTTTTATCTCCCTGACGATTGACGGACCCTCGGCATAGTAAAGCTCCATACCGATTTTCACAAACGGCTTTCTGCCTGTGAACTTATCAAGAAAATCGAATGTCTGCCGTGCCGAAGCAAAGTCGCAGGCAATTATTACATCTTTACCCATTGTGCGCTCCTCCGATTATATCTTCAAGATTTTTTATGCCGTATTTATCCATAGCTGCGGGAAGGGCTTCAATTATCTTTTTGCAGGCAAACGGGTCAATGAGATTCGCTGTGCCGACCTCAACGGCACACGCGCCCGCAAGCATCATTTCTATCACATCTTCTGCGCAGGATATACCGCCGAGACCGACTACGGGGATACTCACCGCCTCAAAAACCTGATAAACCATACGCACGGCTACCGGGAAAACCGCGGGGCCCGAGAAGCCGCCCATTTTATTGTAAATCACGGGCTTTTTAAAGTTAAGGTTTATTCTCATACCGAGCAGGGTGTTTATGAGGCTAATGCCGTCGGCGCCCGCCTGCTCACAGGCAGAGGCGATAGCCGCGATATCGGTTACATTCGGCGAAAGCTTAATTATAACCGGCTTTTTTGTGACAGCCTTCACGGCCTTTGTCACCTGTGCCGCAGCTTCGGGAGATGTGCCGAATGACATTCCTCCGCCGTGCACATTCGGGCAGCTCACATTGACTTCAAGCCACCCTACCTCATCACAGGCGTCAAGCTTTTCGCAGGTGTAAGCGTAGTCATCAACCGAAAAACCGCTGACGTTTGCCATCACTTTTTTGCCGAATACTTTTCTGAGTTCAGGCAATTCCGCGGATATTACTTTATCCACACCGGGATTCTGAAGCCCCACTGAATTTATCATGCCGGCGGTGCACTCGGCTATGCGCGGAGTGGGATTGCCGAAACGGGGGTCTTTTGTGGTGCCCTTGAACGAGAAAGTGCCGAGAATATTTATATCGTAAAGCTCCGCAAACTCATACCCGAAACCGAAGGTGCCCGACGCGGGAATAACGGGATTGTCAAGCTCAATGCCGCAAAGGGTTGTTTTTATGCTTGCCACAGTATTTCCTCCTTCCTGAGAACGGGACCGTCTTTGCATATGCGTTTATACCCGGTCACTGTTTTGCAGGAGCAGCCCATACACGCGCCGAAGCCGCAACCCATACGCTCCTCAAAGCTGAACTGCCCGTCTGTGTTGCAGGCAGAATAAACCGCTTTCAGCATAGGCTCGGGTCCGCAGGTATAGAAGCTTGTGTAATCATCGGGCAGAGCGGCTGTTACAAAACCTTTTGTGCCTTTTGAGCCGTCAACGGTTGTGACCGCCACATCGGTGCCGAGCGCACGGAACTCATCTTCATAAAACACTTCGGCCGAAGTGTTGAACCCAAGTATAACGCAAACCTTTTTGCCCTGAGATATAAGCTCTTTCGCGAGCATATAAAGAGGCGGCACTCCGACTCCTCCGCCTATAAGCAACGGCCTGTCTCCGGAAACGGATAAATCATAACCGTTGCCCAGACCTGTAAGCACATCAAGGCGCACGCCCGGCTTCATTGCGGACATTTTTGCGGTGCCGGCTCCGACGGATTTATAAATAATCGTAACTGTATCTTCGCTTTTATCGCATACGGATATGGGGCGGCGCAGATAGAGCCCGTCAATCAGGATATTGATAAACTGACCGGGACGGGTAATTGCGGAAGTGTCACCCTGCAGTACCATCCTGAACACATTTTCCGTAAGCGCTTCATTTGATTTTACGGTAAAGAAAGACTGCTTCATTTTAACCTCATACTTCTTTATAAGCCACCACGCCGTTTGCAACCGTCGCGCAGCATCTGCCATAAACTTTTTTGCCCTCAAAGGGTGTTGCCCTGCCTTTGGAAAGGAATCTTCCGGGGTCGATGGCATACTCATCGCTGAGTTTCCACAGAGTGAACCCTTTGTCAATCTTTATGCCGAAGCGTTTGCGCGGATTGACGCAGATTAAATCAATCAGCTTATCAAGAGAAATCACTCCGGTTTTCACAAGCCCTGTGTAAAGCACGGGGAAGGCGGTTTCAAGCCCGACAATTCCGAACGCACTGCCCGCGAGGCCCTTTGATTTTTCATCCTCAGAATGTGGAGCGTGATCGGTGGCTATAATGTCTATCGTGCCGTCTTTGATCCCCTCAATCAGGGCAAGGCGGTCATCGGCAGAGCGCAGAGGCGGGTTCATTTTGAATCTGCCGTCATCAATAAGGTCATTTTCATCAAGGAGAAGATAGTGCGGCGCTGTTTCACAGGATATATCAATGCCTCTCGCTTTTGCCTGCCTAATGAGTTCCACGCTCTCCTTGCAGGAAATGTGGCACACGTGATAAGCGCAGCCGGTTTCCTGAGCGAGCACTATATCCCTCTCAATCTGGCGCCACTCGCTTTCGGAGCTGATGCCTTTATGCCCGTTTTCGGCGCAGTATTTGCCGTCGTGAATATATCCGCCGAAAAGCAGGGAATTATCCTCACAGTGCGCAACTATCATTTTGCCGAGAGATTTTGCCTTGAGCATAGCCTGTCTCATCATATCGGCGCTCTGCACTCCCCTACCGTCATCCGAAAAAGCGACAGTCTTGGCGGCAAGAGCATCCATATCGGAAAGCTGTTCGCCCTTCTCCCCGACTGTAATTGAGCCGTAAGGGTAAATATTGATAACTGAATCAATATTTATTATGGAAAGCTGAAGAGAGAGATTTGATCTGCAGTCGGGCACAGGGTTCAGATTCGGCATTGTGCATACCGCGGTATAACCGCCGTGAGCGGCGGCAAGAGACCCGGTGCGGATGGTTTCCTTATAAAAATATCCCGGCTCTCTGAAATGGACATGAACATCACAAAAGCCGGGAAAAATAATATATTCATCTGTGTTGAAAACTGAAAATGAAGGGTCAACAGCAAGGCATTTTGAAAATGCCCCCTGCGCTGATTTAGCAAATTCATTCTGATGTATGGTCGCCTTGATTTCGGTCATAAAAAATATCCTCTCAGTTAAAAGGCGCCACCCTTTCGCCTCAAAGTATTTTAACATTATTAACAAGCTTTTGTCAAGGAAAGACCGTAATAAAAGAAGAAAAATTATAATAAAAATACAACGCATCCAAAAAACGCTTTACAGTCACCCTTTTCAGGGAGCGTAAAGGACACATAAAAATGTTTCCGGAATGAAGACAGTATCGAGATACGGCGAAGGACGGAAAGAGACGAAAACAGACAAAAACTCTATTCCTTATACTTAACTTAATCAAAGCTGAAAAAAGAAGTACGAGTTAAAAGCCCGTACTTCATAATTACTCTTTGTCTGTTTGTTTTTCGCCTTTTATGCGACGACCGGAAAGTATTATAAGCCGGTTTTTTCGGCAATATACTTCCTGGCAAGGCAGGCGTACTCATAAGGATTCGCTTTTGCGGGATCCTGCTCCGCCTCAACCACTATCCAGCCCTCGTATCCGCTTTCATCAAGGATATCAAAAACGGGGGTGAAATCAAAGTCGCCGTCTCCGGGAACGGTGAATGAACCCGCTCTGACACAGTCAAGGAAGCTCCAGCCCTTTTCCTTGCCTTCGGCTATGATATCCTTGCGTACGCTCTTGAGATGCACGTGCTTGATTCTACCTGCGTACTTTCTGAGCACGCCGATTGCGTCCTCTCCGCTGAATGCAAGATGACCGGTATCATAAAGGAGATAAACAAGGTCGGGGTCTGTGATGCTCATAAGCTTGTCAATCTCTGCCTCAGTCTGAACGCCCGTACCCATATGATGGTGCACCGTGAAATACATGCCCTTTTCTTTTGCAAGGCGTCCCATTTCGTTGAAGCCTTTTCTGATAAGCTCCCAATCCGCGTCGGTATAAACGGGCTTGTCGCCGAATATCGACTTTGATGTGCCCTGAATTGAGTTGCCCTGCTCGGAAGCGCCGATTACTCTTGCGCCGAGTTCATAAAGGAAATCTCTGTGCTTTATGAAAGCTTCGATTGTGGCGTCATAGCCTTCCGAGAGAAGAAGGGACGAAAACCAGGCGTTGCAAATCTGAAGACCTCTCACATCAAGCTTATGCTTGAGGATGGCCGCGTCCTTGGGGTATTTGTTGCCGATTTCGCTGCCCTTGAAACCGCTGAGCGCCATTTCGCTCACGCACTGTTCAAAGGTGTTTTCCGCGCCGAGGTCGGGAAGGTCGTCATTGGTCCATGCTATGGGAGCTATAGCGAGTTTTACTTTATCTTTGTTAAGCATAATTATCCTCCGCTTAAATTTAATACAGTCTTGCTTTTTTGATATTTGCCTGAAGGTCTTCGTAAGCCGCCTGCACTCTCGGGCTTGTGCTTACTTCGGCAACACCGACTCTCCACCAGGCATCATAACCTTCGCTCATACTCTTGTGAGCTACCTTTATATCAAAAAGACAGGGAACGGTCTGCTTCTTTGAATCCTCAAGCGCAGCCTGAAGCTGTTCAACACTCTCAACGGTGTAAGCCTTGCAGCCGTAGCCCTCGGCAATTTTGGCGAAATCAATGAGCACAAGGTCGCCGTCAAGCATACCTGTTACGGGGTTTCTCGCGCAGAACCTGGTGCCGAAGGTATCGGTGCCCTGATTGTTCTGCAGGTTTTCGATACAGCCCCAGCCCTGGTTATCGAAGAGCATAACATTTATTTTTGCGTTTTCCATAACGGCGGTGTAAAGCTCGGAGTGAAGCATCACAAAAGAACCGTCGCCGCACATCGTGTAAACTTCTCTGTCGGGCTCGGCAAGCTTTACGCCGAGAGCGCCGCACACCTCGTAGCCCATGCAGGAAAAGCCGTATTCAACGTGATAAGTGCCGGGCACGGAAGATCTCCAGAGTCTCTGAAGACAGCCAGGAAGAGAGCCGGATGAACCGATAACAACGGAATCGGGAGCGATTGCCTTGTTGATTTCGCCGAGCGCTCTTGTCTGAGAAAGAGCACCGGGAAGCTCAACTGAGTAGTTGCGGTCAACTTCGGCAGTGTAGGAATCTTTGGCTTCCTTTATTTCAGTGCCCCAGGCGGCTTTGTACCCGCCCGCAAGCTCCTTATCTATCGCCTCAAGAGCAAGCTTTGCATCGGCTATAACCGAAACAGAGTCCATCTTGAAGGCGTCAAAGGGGCAGACGTTGACAGAGAGCATCTTTACGCCTGGATTCTGGAAGCCCCATTTGGATGCGGTGGTGAAATCCGTAAGCCTTGAGCCTACGGAAATAACAAGGTCGGTCTTTTTTGCAAGGGCGTTTGCGGCCGCTCCGCCGGTAACGCCGATACCGCCGAGATTAAGCGGGAAATCCCAGGGAATATTGCCCTTGCCGGCCTGGGTTTCGCCGATGGGTATATCATATTTTTCGGAGAAAGATTTCGCGGTTTCCCACGCTTCGGAGTAAGTAACGCCTCCGCCGACAACAAGGAGAGGCTTTTCTGCGTTCTTTATCATCTGAGCGGCAAGCTTTATTTCACGCTCTGTCGGCACTCTGCGGTCAAGATACCATACTCTCTTGGCAAGGAAATAATCGGGGTAATCAAAAGCTTCGCCCTCAACATCCTGAGGCATGGCAAGGCAGACAGCGCCTGTTTCAGCGGGGTCTGTAAGCACACGCATTGCATTGATGGCAGCGGTCATAAGCTGCTCGGGTCTAACGATTCTGTCCCAATATTTGCAAACAGCCTTGAACGCGTCGTTTGATGTTACGCTGTAATTGGTGGGCTGCTCAATCTGCTGAAGAACGGGATCCGGCTGGCGGCAGGCAAAGGTATCGCCCGGAAGCACAAGCAGAGGAATTCTGTTTGCGGTTGCGGTGCCGCAGGCTGTGACCATATTAAGAGCGCCGGGGCCGATTGATGAGGTGCAGGCGATTATTCTGCGCCTTCTGTTTTGCTTGGCAAAAGCCATTGCGGCGTGAGCCATACCCTGCTCGTTGTGTCCCTGATAAAACTTCAGGCTGTGGCCGCCCTGCTCAAGGGCCTGGCCGAGACCTACAACGCATCCGTGGCCGAAGATGCCGAAAATGCCGTCAACAAATTTTGTTTCAGTGCCGTCAAAGCTGACATACTGATTGTCAAGAAATTTAACGAGCGCCTGTGACATTGTCAGTTTCATTTATCTTTCCTCCGTTTGATTATTTTTCTGGGGGCCAGAAGTCTTTTTCTTTGTCGGGGTCGGTTACCCAGAGGTGCTCGTCTATGAACACGGGTGTGATATAGGGATTGCCCTCAAGGTGTCTTATGCCCCAGTAATACCACATTGCGTAACCTGGGGCGGTGGTCTGCGGATGTGTCTCCTTATCACAGATAAACACGGTGGAGTTGTTGTGGGTCTTTACGACATCCTCGCCGAGCTCTGCAAAGCCGTAGCCGTTTTCGGGCAGGAACTTGTAGAAATAAATCTCCGGCTGGGGGTGCCAGTGGGGCGGATAGCTTGACCACTTTCCCGGGAAGCCGATGACCTCACCCATAACCATATTGGAATAAGGGGCGGTGGAATAGTCGATAACCGTACGCACTATGCGTGTGGAAGCCTCACGCATTGTGCCTTTTCCCCTGTTTTCATTTCTGCACTCCTCGGGAGTCCAGAGCTTTGACGGGAAAATATTTTCGTTGTCGGTTCTCTGTACGATAATCTCAGCATCGGAGAGAGCCGTGAAGCTTACCTCAACATCATTGGAAACGTGGAGAATCCAGGGGCAGTAATCAAAGCAGTTCGGTCTGTCGGCCTCGGTCCTGTTGCCCTCCCACTCAAATATTATTTTGCCGCTTATCAGAAGATATCCTCTCTCAAGAGGCAGCTTTTCGGAGTAAACATCGCCCTCTTTCAGCTTAAGGATGCCGAAATCCATAAGGCTGTTAACTTCTTTGTTATCCATAGTGGTGATTTCGTTGTAGCCGTAAGCGTATGAGCTCGGGCCGGGTATGTGTCTTTTATCCATTTGGCAGGTTCCTTTCATATCATTCAATCGGCAGCTTATCGCCGTATTTTCTAATGCATTCGCCGGGGTAATCATCCACACAGTCGGATGAACGCACCATATAAGTGCTGATAATATCCGGAGTTTCTTCCTTCACCTCGATTACTCTGCCGCCTCTCAGGTCATCATCGCAGTAGCAGTCGTATGAGAGACCGCCGTCCATAGCGAGGCGGATGTTGCAGTAATCCCCTTCAAAATCATTTATATGATCGTGCCCGCAGATGACTGCCTTCACTTCACCTCTCTCAACAAGGGCGTTGAACAGCCCGGAGTTGAAGGGACCGCAGCCGACCGACTCACGCCTCGTTCCTTTGTAATAAGTCTGGGCGGTATTTTTATAAAGAACGATAAACTCCGGCAGAGGGATGTGAAATACCATAATTCCCGGTATCTTTTTGCCTTCGCGGGCGTTAAGCTCGTCGGAAGAGTTCCAGTACCACATTATCTGATTGAATCTGATGCTGTCATATCCGCAAAACGGATAGAGAGGGTCGGGCAGGTTGAAAAACCAGGGGTCTGTTTTAAGAGAAAACTCCTTTATGTAGTCGCCCATGCCGTCGTGAGAGTCAAGCCCCCATACGTTGAAAATGATTTCATCGCTTTTTTCAGACTTTACGGGAAGCACATAGTTTGCCGTGCCGGCGACATCATCGGGCCCTCTCTTGGATACACAGTATTCAAAGCTCTCGTAAATGCCTTCCTGCTCCTCGTTGAGCAGGCCTCTCTCGTCATCGTGATTGCCGAAAACGTGAGCCCAGGGAATTTTTCTCTTTTCCATCGGGCGCACAACATCCGCAAGGTATTCCGAAAAAACTGCTGTGTCTGTCACAGCGGTGCGCCAGCCGACATCTCCCAGCAGAAGAACAAGATCGGGTCTGACTTTTTCTATAATCGCATCAAGGTCGCGGGTCAGGCGCGTATCGTAGTTCCGTATGCCGTGAAGGTCCGAAAAAGTGAGCACGCGGAATTTACCGTCTTTAAACCTGAGCGGTTTTTTCAGATAAAGATTTTCTTCAAGCCTTGTCATATAGAGCCTCTTGAATACTTACGCGTAATTGACCGCCACCGCGAAATACATAAGCGCGAGCGCGATAACGAGTTCAATCGCAAACAGTTTCCAGGTGAATCTGAGCCACTTGCCGTATGAGACGTTCACGAGCCCTATGGCGATAATCATAATGCCGCTTGTGGGGTAGAGAAGGTTTGTGAAGCCGTCTGCCATGCAAAACGAGAGAACGACGGAGTTGCCGGATATGCCCACAAGACTTGCAAGCGGCGCGACAATGGGCATAACGAGAAAAGCTTTTGCCGTGCCGGAGCCGATGAAGAACTCAAGCACTACTATGAAAGCGAAGAGCAGAAGAATCGCGCCGAAGGGCGACATACCGGAAATCAGATTATAGACTTTGAAAAGAATGGTGTGAATTATCATTCCCTCGCTGAGAATATAAGTGATGGCAAGTATAAAGAAGATGAGGGGAATGGCGGGGGCGATGGTTTTGACGCCTTTCATAAAGCCGCCGAGGAGCTGCTTGCCCCTGAGACCCGTCATATATCCCGCCAAAAGCCCGCCTGCGGTGAAGAGCACAGCCATGCCGGGCATTGAAAGCATACCGCCCAGTGAGAGCGCAAAATCAAGAATGATGCAAAGAAGGACAAAGCTTATGCAGATAACAAAAGCTTTTGTTGCCTTTGCTATGCTTTTATCAGCGAGCACATCTTCGGTATCGGTGAGGCGGAATTTATTTCTGAGCTCCTCATCCGTTTCGCGGCAGATTGATTTTGCGGGGTTTTTCTCTATGCGCTTTGCGTAAATGATTACAAAAGCGGTGAGCGAGGCGTAAACCACGGCAAAGGTTATAAGGCGAAGCCACAGGCCCGAAAAGACGGGCACACCCGCTAACTTCTGAACGGTGACCACATTGAACGGGTTGAAGGTAGCGGCGGTGAAGCCGAAGGCGACAGCGATAAGGCTGATTGAAATGCCCACAAGGCTGTCCCACCCGAGGGCAAGAGCCACCGCCACGGCAATCGGCACGAGAGTGACGGACTCTTCAAGAATGCCCGCTGTGGAGCTGAGAAGCATACACACAAATATCATAACACAGATAAGTATGTATTTGCGTTTCTCAAATTTTCTTATGACACTCGCCATAATATATTTGAGAATTCCTCTCTCGTCAAGTATAAAAAATGTGCCGCCAATAAGCACAATAAACAGAATAATCGCTATACCTGTGGTGATGTTTTCGGAGCCGAAAACAAGAACGATGGAAGCGGGAATCTTCCAGATGGGCATTTTATAATCAATCTCGTGATAGGTGCCGTCAATAATCTGCTTGCTCAGGTCATCGGCGCCCTCAAGGTTTATTTCTCCCTCAACAGGGTAGGTCACTACGGAAATATCGTACTGCTCAAGGCGTGCAAGATAATCCTTATAGGAAACCTTTTCTTTGCCGTCAACCGTGAACTCGCTGTCCTGCTCGCCTATACACACTACGGTGCCGTCCGCAAGACGGTAAGTGCTGTCGGGGTAAAAATAATACTCGCCCCGCGGGACAAACTGGGTAAGCACCCCGGCAAATACCATTATAACGGCAAGAATGGCACATAAACCGAGTATTGTTTTTTTGTTAAGATGCAGGCCGGTATTATCCTGACCGCTCACGTTTTTTTCTTTTTCAGGCAAAAAAAACTCACTCCCCAACGGCGGCCCGGCGGGCACACCTGCACAGTTTTAATTATTATATCACTGTGTGGGGAGTGTTTGCAATATTTTTATTTGTTACTTATATATTAGTTATAAAACCGGTTTTATCGGGCTGAATCGTGATATCATACCCGAAACAGAGAAACCAACGCTTTCTCTATCGTGTAGTAAAGGCCGCCCAGGGAAAGAACGGGGGTAAGCTTTTCGAGGAGCTGACCGAAGAACAGCCTCGCCTTAGCTCCGCTCTCGTCCGGCTCGTACATATTCCACTCGTTGACCGGAACATATCTCACGCACAGGCAGTCAAGGTAATCGTCGTAGCTTCCTTCGCTGAGCATCTTTACTCCGTATGACTGCATATCCTCAAATAGCTTTTGCCTTTCGTCAAAGCGAGCGGGATTGGTGATTGAAAACTCGCCCTTGCCCTCACTGCCCTTCCAGAAGCGCCAGGAAAGCTCTGAGCGGGATATATGCTCAAGCTGCTCGTCGCTCTGCGCGGCTTCTTTTGCGCTCTCCCACAGGCTGTCTATTTTCGCGACATCAGCGGAAGAAAAGCTGAAGCTGCTGCCGGGACTCTGACCTATTCCGAGATGGCCGCCGACAATACTGCCGGTGGAGGATATGTGCATATTGATTATTTCTTTGATATCTTGCCATCCCGCGCCGTAATACGCGGCAAGGAAGCCGTCTGTTTCCTTCTCAATGTCGCAGTAAGGATTCTGCAGACATTTTGCAATCATATAAGCGCGAAGCTCACCGAATTCGGTGTCGCAGGAGTCGATATAGTAGTTGCCCTCCTCATAAACGCCCTTCACATTGTTCTCATAGAAAACCTGTATGTTGCGCTGAATAACGTCAAAATCCGGGAAAACAATGCAGGTGTTTGAGTAGTTGGTGGTGTAATCCCACACATAGATTCTGCCGCAAATTGCGGACCAGTCGGCAAGGTCCTTCATAAGGTCGGTGTTGCGCTTGCAGGATTTGTCGTCAAGGCTGTGGCAGAAGCAGCATTCTATTGTACAAAGGCGCACTATAACATTATCGCGTGGCTTGATTCCCGTGGGAGCCTTGCGGGTATACTGATAGGCAAATGTATCTATCGCAACATTGTCATAGCCGGCTTCTCTGACGGCATCGGCTATCTGATTTACAAAGTTTATCATCGTTGCGGACTGCACTGCGCCGTGAGCTTTTTCAAACTCTTTGCATCTGTCACATTTGCAGTAATGCTGATTATCATTCTGAGTAACGGAGACTATCTGCAATGAAGCATCCGGGTCGTGCTTTTCGGCTAAAATGCCGAGCACATTTTTCGTGGCAATGGCAAGCACATCGGGATTTGTCAGGCAGGGCTGGTCTGCCGTACGCTCGCCGTCAAACAGCGCGAGCTGAGAAGGGTCGGACTGAGCGTGAGCCTCGCTCTCGCACAGCGTTCCCATCGTGTGGCAGAAGCCGCCGAGATAGTCAACGGTGCCGCCCGCCTCGGCGGGAAGGTTTCTGTAAGTGCCGCCGTCAAGCCCGTTTGCGAGGGAATACTCAACATCGCGCGGGCTTTTCCAGTCGGTATCGGTATATTCGAAGAACGGCTCATATTTAAGGTCCGTGTCCGCAGGAACGGCGATGCTCTGCGAGCGGGGCAAGACGGTAATCTGTGCGGTATATACCTTCCTGCCGCAGAATTCCTCAAGGAACCGGTTCACGCCCGCCTGAAGGCCGCGTACGCCCGTGCCGCCGATATGAATACAGCCGTCAATCACCTGAATACGGTAACCGTTAACGGCAATATCCGAAACATCGGCGCAGGAAGCGGAGCCGAGCGCAATATAATTGCCTTCGGCCTCAACGGCAGTCTGTATCTGTGTGCCGAATACCTGCGAGAGTGCGCCGCACAGCTTTTCAGCCGCGTAGGCTTCATACCGGTCCGGTGCTTCGGACACAAGTACGCTCCACGAGCTGTCAACGGATACGGCACCGTCGGAGGCGAAAGCCGCCTGCGTAAATGCCGCGATAAGACAAAGCGCGAGCAAAAGGGAAACTGTCTTTTTCATATAGCAAATCCTCCTCTGCGAATATTTATCACCACATAAAGTCAACAAAGAAATAGCGGAATTTTTTCAGCAGCGGCATTGATCGGACTATGCTTTTGCGGCACAAATTGAGTGTTTTGGCAATTTCGTCTGTTTCGGATTTTCCTGCATTTTCGCCTGCAAAAAGCGCCTTTTCGAGTTTCACGCGGAAATCGCCGGCGTCACCGCAGACGGATGCCGCACTGTCTGCGCTCTCCCGGGCAAATATTTCAAAGAATTCGCGGTATGAGCAGATTCCGGAGCCTGAGTTTGAATAGAGATAGGTGTCATAGAGGTGCCCATATCTGCGGCGGATTATTTCCTTGCCGTCGCCGCGCACAAACGACAGATGGCGGGGTACGGCTTTCATCATCATTTTAAAAAGATAAAAAGCAAAAAGAAGAGCAAGAATTATAAGCGCAAGCATTAAAAGGCGCTGACCCGTGGCGCTCATATTCATTCTTTCAACAAGCTCGGCCGCGCCACGGCTTTCGCCTGCCTGACCCCGGCTGAGAAGATTGCCCAGCAGGCTGCGGTTTTCATTGCGGGAAACGGCAATAGTTACCTCCAGCGGGTCCCAGCCGAAGCCGTCCCTGAAAATTTCCACCCAGGCGTGCCCGTTGGAGTCGGGTATGAGCACGCGGCTCACGTTTGTATCGATTCTGTAAGGCGAGGTGACCCATTCATCGAAGTTTTCCACCACCACGGGATCGGATGAGTAAAAGTCTTCTCTGTCAACGGCATAGCCCTCGGCATATCTTGCGGGGATACCGAGATATCTTAAAACAAGAGTTGCTGCTGTTGCGAAATGCTGGCAGTATCCCTTTTTGGACGCTGACAGGAAATAATTGACATAATCCTCATCCTGAGGCACTTTGCCCGGGCGCAGGGTATATTCATAATCGTTTCTGAAAGCTCCGAGCACCTTCTGAATTTTAGAATAATCGCTGTCGCTTTGCTTAATTCCGTATTCCTCGCAGAATTGCTCGATTGCCGGTAAATTGCGTTCGGGTACGGTAAGAGCATTTTCGGCGTCCGCTTTCATACCGAGAAATAGAGATGACGCCTTAAACTCAAACTGCTTGTCCTCCCTGACAGAGTCGGAAGAGAGCAAGTCGTAAGAGCCCTCCTCATCTACGGTAAACACGTCATAATAGATGATTTCGCCCAGGCCGCCGTCCGGCGAAGCGGCGCTGCCGGGGCCGTTATATGTTACGCTGTCAAGATTTCTGAGCGTGGTGAAGTAAGGCACGTTGAGCCCGTTTGAAGCCACCTTGGGGTCAACCGCTCTCACGCCGATTTTGTG
Source organism: Clostridiaceae bacterium (assembly GCA_016282855.1). GTDB lineage: Bacteria > Bacillota > Clostridia > Oscillospirales > Acutalibacteraceae > CAG-177. The sequence continues at coordinate 13,590 of JAEELT010000028.1, forward strand.
GCGGCTTTTTGTGAGATTCTGCTCCGTGAGGAAGTCTTTTTCAAGCAGGCGGTAAGTTATGTCAAAAGTGTCATCGGTGTCCGTGCTCTCGGGCGGGTTGTACCAGCGCATAGTGTGAGAATCGTAATAATAACCCGAAAAGCTCCTCAGGTACATACGGTCCACCCTGTAGTTGACAAGCTCCACTTCAAGGTCGGTGCGTCCGTCAAACGAAATTGAGCTGACATTGGCAAGCTTACCGGGGGCATTCGCCTCCCTCTCCTGAGAAAAGACAGCGCTGAAGCCGTATGACATAAAGTTCTTTGCCGCGCGCCGGCTTTCGGTTTTTATATCTCTCACAGGGAGATTCACCTCAAAATTCTCATCCGGCACCACGGTGAAAACAAGCGCCGTGACAGCTATGAGAAAACCGAGCCAGATAACGGCTATGGTCGAGGTGTTGCGCGCGTCTGTAAGAAAGCCGTAGCTGTGTCTGTGCTTTTTGATTGAAGAAAAGACGGTGAATTTATCGGTGAGCCCGTAATAGCCTCCGGAGAGGAAAACAACCTCCACAAGCACCCACGAAACAGCCACAAGGAACATACCTGCCTTTGAGCAGGGAAAACCGAAAAACATACCGAGCTGAGCTATGGGGAAGGTGAAGAAGAAAAGGCCTCGCAGACTCATTTTTTCGGAAACCACGATATTCTGCAGTATCATAAGCCCCACCGCTATTACACAAACCGCGGCGGACATCGCCGTGTAAGTATCGCTGTAATAAACGGTGAACTCCCTGAGATACGGCAGCTTGGTCATACTGTCGGTATAAAGGATAATGCTGTTCCACAAGGCGTTGACGCCGCTGTTGACGAGAGTATAGTATCTGAATATGACAACGAGAAAGCCGGCGAAAACAGCAAGATAGGTAATCACTTTAAGGCGCTGTCTTACATACATAAATGAGAGAATCAGAGAAAACACTGCGCAGGTAACGGCAAGCGGGCCCGTGGAAAGCTCTATATGGAACGCCGAAATCACGCAGTAAAGCGAGCCGAAATCCGCGCAGAAAAGTATCAGCGAATTGATAAGATACTTCAGCACGGGGAATCCGGCTTTTTCGGCGGTAATCTCCTGAGAAAAAACTATACCCGTTTTTTCCGCAAGGGACTCCCTGCTTTCTCTGAGCCTTTTTTCTCTTCTGAGTTTGATTCTGTCGGAAATGCTCAAAGGCATATTATTGCCACACTTTCTTTATACATTCCGATAAGCTCGTGTTCCTTTATATGTTCAAAAGACACGGGGGTGAAATAAATCGCGGCGTCTCCCCTGCCTTTTTCGGCACCGGCATATTTTTCATAAGCGGTGAAGCCCTCATAGCTGTTCATCATAAACATCTGCACAAGAGCGGCCTCAAGGTCGTCGTTGCTTTCTATAAACTCACGCGAAAGTTTGCCCGTGAACCGGTCATACCACACGGCAAAAAACGGTATTTCAAGCTCGATGAGTCTGAGAGCGGCGGAGTAGAAAGCCGTAACGATTTTATCCAGGAAGCCGGGCTCTTCGCCGTCCTTACGCAGCTCGGCTATGAGACTTAAAGTTCTGTTGCTCTCAAGCTCGTATTCCTTGACATAAAGTTCATCGCGTTTCACGCTTATTTTCCAGTTAACCCTCTGCATTCTGTCGCCGGGGATATACTCTCTGAAATCCTTTATCTGAGTGACATCCTCGGTGTAGTCAAGGTTATCCGTTTCCTGCTCGTCGCCCTGAGAAAACATATTCTCCACTGCGTCCATCACAACCTCGGAGCGAGCGGGCAGAGCGGTTACGCTCGCGCTGCAGGGAAAATCCAGGGTGAAGAGAAAAAGCCCGAGATAATCACAGACGGTAACTTTTTCACCTTTAACGGTTATTCTGCCGGCATATTTTGACTGTATATGCCAGGTGTAGGTTTTTTTGCCGCGTCTGAGAGGAAAATCCATCTGCTGAATCTCCTCATTGGGATAAAACAGGTTTTCAGCCCTGAACTCAAGCAGAGCGGACGGCAAAGGCAGAATGCTGCCGTTTGTTATTTCAAAAGCAACGGGTACATCCGTACCCTGCTGAATGCTCGCGGCTCTGAAAGACACATTGAATTCAAGCTTAGGGAGAATCTGTTTGACGGCTATATAGCTTATGAGCGGAATAAGAGCGACAACAGTGAGAAGATAGAAGAAAAAGAAATTTCTGTAAAACAGGAAAAGAACCACAGCCGCAATGACAACCGTGGCATATTCCGTTATGTTTCTCGCTCTGCTTCTCGCCATAATCCGCTCCGGTTAAAAAATGATTGGTGAATGATTATCTCTGCGTGCGCCCGCCGGGCATGGGAACCAGGCGCACGGTTTCGTCAAGAATTTCCCTCTCGGTTTTGCCCTGTGCCTTTGCCTTAGCGCTGAGCGTGACTCTGTGGCAGCAGGTAAAGGGAATCACCTCTATCACATCCTCGGGTATCACATAATCTCTGCCGTCAAGATAGGCGCACGCTCTTGCCATTTTGAGCACGGCCTTCGCCCCCCTGGGGCTTATACCGCTTCTGAGCCACTCGCTCTCTCTCGATTTGAGAGTAATTGCCGCAATGTAATCATATATGCCGTCATCAACAAAAAGCGCCGCGGCGTTTTTTTGCATCTCGATTATATCGTCAGCTCCCACGACAGGTGAGACATAGTCTATAAGATTTGACTTGTCGCGCTTAAGCATAACCGCCTCGCTCACCGGGTCGGGGTAGCCCATGGTAAGGCGCACTGTAAAGCGGTCAAGCTGCGATTCGGGGAGCTTCTGTGTGCCGGCGGAACCGAGAGGATTCTGCGTTGCCATCACAAAAAACGGCTCAGGCAGAGGATGGGTAACGCCGTCAACAGTCACCTTTCCCTCCTCCATAACCTCAAGCAGGGCGGACTGTGTTTTGGGCGAAGTGCGGTTAATTTCGTCGGCAAGAAAAAGATTGCTCATTACCGCGCCCTCTCTGTACTCAAACTCGCCCGTTGATTTGTTATACATCGAAAAGCCTGTAACATCCGACGGCAGCGTATCGGGAGTAAACTGCATACGTCTGTAATTAAGAGAAAGAGTTTTTGAGAAAGCGAGCGCAAGCGTGGTCTTGCCCACGCCCGGTATATCCTCAAGCAGTATATGCCCCGAGGCAATCACGGTCATAAGCACGGTCTTGATAACTTCGTCTTTGCCTATTATAACTTTCTTTACTTCGTCCTGAATTTTTATAAATCTGTTATCCATATTATTCTCCCGGTAAAACTGCTTAATTTATTCTGAATATATTATATTATGCAAAGCGATTGTTTGTCAATAAACAAGCGCTCCGGTGTGTGACAGAAGCTCGGCGGCAAAGGGTAAAAGCGAGGCAGAATCTTTTAAGGAAGCCGCTCCGGCAAACAGCGCAAAAAGCAAAGCCGGGATAAAAAATGCTCACCCCGGGGGATATCTGCCCGCAGGTGAGCACTGTTTTCATCTCATATTTGCGTGAGCTTTCCGTTTTCGGCTTTGAGCTCAAAACTTTCAACTGTATCCTCGCTCGAAGTGCCGAGCATCAGGGTGTGAACACCGTTATGAACGCCGAATTCCATAGCGGCATTATAATAAGCAAAAGCGTCTTCATTTACCGTCAGCGAAACAAAGCGGCTTTCACCGGCGCGCAGGAATATGCGGCTGTAAGCGACAAGCTCCTTAACCGGGCGTACTACCTCACAGCAGCGCGAGCCGCGGTAAACCTGAACAACCTGCGCCCCGTCAAGACTGCCGGTATTGGTAATGTTAAAGCTTATCTGAGCCTCACTTTCCCGCACCGAGATGGAAGAAGCGCTTATTTCAAATGAAGTGTAACTCAGGCCGTAACCGAACGGGAAGAGCGGTTTGCCGTCATCATCGCAGTAAGCATAGCCCCTGCCGGAGGGCTTATAAGAATAATTCAGCGGAAGCTGCCCCGCGGATTTCGGCACGGTAAGCGGAAGCTTTGCCGAGGGATTTGTTTCGCCGAAAAGAATTTCCGTAAGCGCCCTCGCGCCCTGCTCCCCGGGGTACCAGGATTCCACCGCAGCGGGTACCCTGTCAATCCACGCAGTCATATCAATGGGAGCGCCGTTCTGAAGGATAACAACGGTATTGCCGTTTGCCCTGCTAAGGCGTAGAATTGACTCCTCCTGATTCTCTGTTATGACCTGCCGTGCCGTATCAACAATAAGCCCGCCGTCATCTGAGCGGTTTGAATGAACCGATACGGAAGGCAGACGCAGATTGCTCCTGTCGCTCCCCTCGCCCTCCATTATTGACGTGAAATAAAATACAGCGTCACATCCGGGAGCTATCTTCTCTATATCATCGCTGCTGCCGTAAACCACGCTCGCCTCATCGCCGAAGTATTCCCTGAGCGCTTCAAGCGGCGTGGGGGCGTCATCACCCTGCCAGGGGGTGCCGTAAGGCCCGGAATAGTTTGCGCCTATCGGAATTAAATCCGCGCTCTGACCGAACACTCCGATTTTCTTTATCCCGTCTTTTTTCAGAGGCAGAATTCCTTCGTTTTTCAGCAGGATAATACATTCCCGCGCCGACTCAAGAGCAAGCTGCCTGTGCTCCGGGCAGCGCACCGTCTTCTGCGCCAAGGCGGGATCACGGTACGGGCTGTCAAACAGTCCGAGGCGAAACTTCGCCTTTAGAATTCTGAGCACGTTTCTGTCAAGCTCAGTCTCGGTTATACAGCCTTTTTCAACGGCCTGCTTAACCTCGTCAAACCACTTGTACGGCAGTATTACATCGAGCCCTGCTCTGAGAGCGTCAGCGGCGGCCTGTGCCTTTGAGGATGCGGTTTTGTGGGATGAATAAAGCCCCTCAACCCCGCCGTAATCGGAGACAACAAAGCCGTCAAAGCCCCACTCGCCGCGCAGGATATCGGTGAGCAGATGTCTGTTTGCGCTGCAGGGAATACCGTCCCAGCCGTTATAGGCGGCCATAACGGACTGCGCGCCCGCCTCAAAGCAGGCCTTAAATGGCACAAGTATGGTTTCGCGCATTGTGCGCTCGCTTGTCTCGGAGTAGTTTGAATCTCTGCCTCCCGCGGCATAATTATCGGCAAAATGCTTGGGTGTGGCGATAACGCCGTTTTTCTCAAGCCCTCTGCACATTGCCGCCCCCATATCGGCCGAGAGTTTCGCATCCTCTCCGTAAGTTTCAACCGTTCTGCCCCAGCGGCAGTCGCGCGCGAGATTAACCACGGGAGAAAACACCTGACGCACTCCGACGGCGTTGCACTCTTTGCCTATTACATCTGCAACCTTCTCAACCATTTCGGGGTCGAATGATGAAGCCAGGTTGACAGGCTGGGGAAAATTGGTGCACATACCCCACTGCGCGCCGTGAAGCGCCTCTCCGTTTTCAATAGGCGGAATATGATGAGGCTGGGCATCAATGCTTTCTTTTACATCGCGGTTGATTCTTTCGGCAACCTCGCCGGGCGAAGCGGGTTTTTCCCTGCCGCAATGCATGAAATGGCCCGGATTGCGGTAGCTGCCGCAAAGCGGATCTCTGTAATCTTTATCGGGGTCAAACAGCATTTCGCCCGTAACCTGATATATTTTTTCATCGAGCGTCATTTCGGCAAGCAAAGACGCCGCGCGCTCCTCCGGAGAACCTGACATAAGCACCTCTCGATTATTACAAAAATTAATCCGGTTCCTGCGTTGCCGCAGAGCGTTATCCGCGCGCATTCCCCGCACGGCCGTATATTGCCGCACAGGGAATGTATCTCGGAATATTATTATTTCTCTCTGACGGATGAGTAGTTTACATCTATGGTCTTTTTAAGAAGCTTCCAGTCGTAGCTCGGGAGCCAGTGGTCGCCCGACTCGGCATTCGCGGAAAAATCATCCTCGCTTCTCTCAACATTCATAACGCTCACACCCCTGAGCTCGCCGTTCTCTTTGTAAACAGTGTCCCAGAAAGCGTGATGGCCTATGTATTCAACGCTCTTCGGAATGAACATATATGAGAGACCCTGGTCATAGGCGAAGGCATCTGAGCCGATATATTTCAGAGTATCGGGCAGGGATTTGTACTCGCCCCCGGCGCCGTAAGTGATGACATTCGCGAGATCCCACGATTTGAAAAAAGCGAGGGTTTCGATGGTTTCAAGCCCCTCGGGTAAATAAACCGTGACAAGGTTTGCATAGTTGAAAGCGAGCTCGCCTATTTTAACCACGGTTTCGGGAATTTTATAGGTCTGCACTGCCTCGATGTACTTTTCATCATAGCCTTCGCTGTCTTTCCACAGCTCTTCTTTATAGCCGGCCTTCTCTCTGAGATAGGCATCGTGGTCTATGGGGTAACAGATAACCTCTGTCATATCCTTTGTGTAGAGCACACCGTCAACATCGCAGTAGTTTTCGTTCTCATCATCCACATAAATATTGCGGAGATTCCATACGCTGTAAAACGACTTGCCGTCAATTTCCTTAACGGTTTTGCCTATTGTGATGCTTGTGAGCTTGTCATCGCAGTTGAAAGCGTATTCCCTTATGCTTGCAATCGGCCTGGAAATGTCGCCGTCGGCATAATCAACGGTGAGCTCTGTTATGTCACCGGGGTTGCTGAATTTTGAAAACTGCCAGCCGCTTTCAAGCTCTTCAAATGAGTAGGTTTCGCTGTGTACCGCGCGCACGGAGAAGAAAATGGAAAGGGCTATGGCAACAAGCAGGACCGCAACGACAATAACTTTTTTCTTCGCGGCATTTTCAACGGGTTTGCCTATCACCGGCGCTTTCATCCCCTCTATCTGATAGGTCCACTCTTCGCCCGCGGGGATATCGAGCTTTAAGTTTTCATAAACCGTATTATCGGTCTTTGCTTTCTTTTTGCTCATACCGTTACCTCGCTTTCCGCAGTTTCGGGGGCATCGGGCAGGAGCTCATCCTCCGGGTTGTACTCCGCGCCCTCTGAGCCGTCAAGGCTGCCGCCCGTAGCGGCTTCACGGGCTTTGAGCACCTCCATGACCTTTGCCTGCTTCTCATCATCATAATCCCAGAAAATATAGGGAATAGTCATAAGCACATATCCGATAATGTCAATGATTATGGGTATTACTATAATCTTGATTCTTGAAGAATCAACAAAGAGCACATCCCAGTTGCTGTTGAAGCCGTATCTGAGAAGCATAAGCGGTATGATAAGGCCGACAAAAGATGTTATAGGCCCGGTGAACCAGCCGAATACACCCGAGAAGTTTTCAAGGCGCTCACCCGAAAGATACATCTGATAGTCATTGATACGGATATCCATATCGTGACCGGCGGTGACGGGTATGGTTTTTGTCATCTCCATAAATATAAGTGTAATAACACAAACCGTGCCGCAAAGATTGACTCTGTCGCCCAGGAAGAGCAGGGCAATAACGATAATGCCGTTGCCTATCGCTCTGGAGAGCTGATAGAATATCATCAGCTGCTTATATGAGAATCGCCTCAGGAAATATGGCGCGAAGAAATCGGGAGGAGTGCCCGCGAATGAAACGAGGGCAACAAGAAGGCTGTAAATAAGCCCGCTGAGGCGGAATGTGTAAAGATAAAGGATTGTCGCGAAGGGAAGCATACCGTTGCCCAGCGAATCAATAAGGCCGACGACGGTGTTGACCCATTTGTACTTGTTGCGCATTACGCCGAACATGCCGTCCCAGAAACTTATATTTACTTTTTTCTCAAGAGGAGGCTGGGGAATACGCTCTTTGATTCTGCCGGCAAACAGCATGGTAACAACAACGCAGAATACAAAGAAGCCGGGGATGATATATTTGAAAAGGTTTATATCTGCCCATTCATAACGGAGCATACCGATGAAAACGGGCATAACTATCGCGACTATGGAGTTGAGAAAATGCGAAAGCTTGATGGGAATGGTACGCACCCAGATTCTTTCACGCACATTCGGGCTGATATTCTGCGCGCACATTTCCAGGGAGTTATCAAACGGGAAGAGGTTGTAGATGGCAAACATAAGGTTTGCGACCCAGACTCTTGTGATAACATCGGGTATGTTGTAAAACGGGAGCCAGCCTATGGCGATAACAGCAATGCTCTTGGGAATGGCGTTGCAGTAAAGGCCGTATTTGTATCTGCCGTATTTGGGCACGAGCTTCTTGCGCCAGAAAATGTTTCTCGCGCCGAACCAGCCGTTCCAGAGTATGTGTGTGCCGAGTATCTTGAATGCCGAAGAGCAGTTGATGCCTTCAAGCGAGTTCATATAAGTTACAAACCTGCTGCCCGGGCTGAAAAGCCTTGAAGGATCTGTCAGTATGAGCGCGAGGCCGATAACAATAAGGAGCATATAGACAACGTAAAACTTGCGCTCGGTCTTTTTCTTCATAAAGCCGAGATTGTCCGCAATATACCAGGTCATCATTGTCCATATATAGTTGAGGGGCATATTGATGATGTTGATTACGGAAAAGGTAAGGTACGGCAGCTTGTAATGATACATCATCAGGTAGCAGGACGCCGCGAAAACTATGTACTCGAGCGTCTTGTTGCCGGAATAGTTGAAGCCAACCGCAAGGAAAATATCCTTGTATTCCCTGTAAGGAACATATTTACCCTCGGCAGGCGTCTTCCAGTGGCCTTTTACTTCGTGATAAAAGCCGCTGATTTTTTTGCCGATATCAGCCATAGTCAACCTCCTTATAGTGCGATTAATCACATTATTAAGAAAATTGTATCATATATGATTATATAATGCAAGCACACAAAAAGCGCAAAAAAAAGAGCCGGACTTGATACGAAGTCCGGCCGTTTTTTATTCAAACGGATATTTAAGATTCATCTGTCTGCGGCATTCGTCCGCAATCATCACACACTGCCGCGTGAAAGAGTGCGGCACATAAGCGGATTCAGTCCTGCCCTGCCTGATTTCCTGCGCGGCGCGGGTAAACTCCGTGAGATAGTCGGTGACTCCTCTGATTGTTTCGGCTTTGCCGCCTTTTTTTATCTGAGCGGAGCCCGCGGCATAAAATGACGGGACCGATATGGTGCCGTTTGCGCCTTTTATAACACAGCTTTCCCTGAGATTTCTCAGCGACACTTTCAGCGTGCAGTCAAAGCCGTCATAGCCGAGAATAATCTTTTCGGCAATATCTATGCCGCTTTTTACCTTGCCCCTGCATGTGACGGTCTGTGGAAAGCCGAAAAGACTCAGGCAGTAGGCGATGGGGTAAACACCTATGTCCAGCAGCGCTCCGCCGGCTGTTTCCGGCATAAGCAGACGGGAATCTCTGCTCATAAGCACGCCCGGGAAGGCGTATTCTATCTTCACGCTTTTTACTGCGCCGATGTCTCCGCCGGAAACCCGCTCTCTGATTCCGAGAGCGAGGTCGGAAAACCAGGTCCACATAGCCTCGCAGAAATACACCCCGTTTTTTTGTGAAAGGTCAATCACGCTGTCAATTTCTTTAAGATTGACGGCGGCCGGCTTTTCGCAGAGAACGGATTTTCCCGCCTCAAGCGCTTTTATGGAATAAGCGCAGTGTGATGAGTGCGGCGTAGCTATGTAAACACCGTCAAAGCAGTCTGACGCCAGCATTTCATCAACATTTTCAAACAGGCGTGAGCCGTACTTTCCGGCAAAATCCGCTGCCTTCTGAGGGTTTCTCGAATAAACGGCTGTTATACGGTGGCTGCCCCTTGAAATGTCTTTCGCAGTTTTCCGGGCAATGCTTCCGCAGCCGATATAAGCCCACCTGAAATCATCCATAGCTTAAGCGAAAACACCGTAAAGAAGTGAAATGAAATGAAGGACATTGCCGTAGAGTTTAAGAGGAGCCGTAAACACCGAAGGCACAGATATATCCGCGCCTTTTTCGGTAATAACGGGCTCTGTCTTTTCACCGAGCCCGAGCTCGGCGAGCTTTTCAAGCACGGCGCGGGCTATTTTTTCATTGCCCTGCACGCTCGGATGAATACCGTCCTGAGCAAAATCCTTTTCGGAGTCTTTGACGCGGGTGGCAACGTCAACTATGACAATCGCTCCCTCGTTTTCCTGCGCATAGCGCACAATCGCTTCGTTAAGTATATCAATGGCGACTTGATAAGCCTCGCCGACATAGCCGGTCTGCGGATTATAGAGAGTCTGCATAAGAATAACGGCATCGGGGTTGTATGAGCGTATTTTCTTTACTATCTCATCAAAATCCTTGTAGAAACCGTCAACGGTTTCTCTTGCGAGAGAGTCGTCACCTTTTACAATAACATCAAAAAGAAGCTTGGCCATATTGCCGAGAAGGAAGTTGTTGCCCCCGATTGATATGCTGATTATATCGGCCTGCTTAACGTGTTTAATAACCTCTTCATTTTCAAGGCGGTCCAGCAGATTCTGAGTGGTGTGGCCGGGAATCGCGTCATTTGCGTAATCATAGCCGTTGGTATCCGCAACTATTTTGCCGTAGCACGCCTGCCGGGAATTGCGCAGCCCGGAGCCGTAGCCGATAGAGTCGCCGAGCACCATATAAAAGAGCTTGTCCTCTGAGGCGAAAGCGCCGGCAGTCATTATGCCTGTGAGCATTATCAGGCAGAGAATAACCGCTGCCGTCTTTTTGATTGCTGTTTTCATTTTTCTGTCCCCTTTTTTATTATTTCAAAACAGGAAACCGTTTCCTGTCTTGTATTCGGTTTATTTTTTGAGATATTCCGAGCTGTTCGGAAAGTCAAAATAAGTATCCGGGTAAGGCTCATCGGCAAGCATAAAATGCCACCACTCGCACTCCAAAGGAGCAAAGCCGTTTCTGAGCATGGTGTTTCTGAGCATCATCCTGTTTGCGTACTGCTCATCGGTGATGCCCGTATAATCCGGGTGGGATACTTCGCCGAAGAAATCAAACGGGCTGCCCATATCGAGCTCTTTGCCCGTGGTCATATCAAGCAGGGTGAGGTCAACGGCGCTGCCTCTGCTGTGGCTTGACTGTTTTGCGATATAGCCTCTTGAAAAAAGCTCCTGCTTAACAAGATCTGGATAAAAATAAGGCTTCATACGGATATCTGTATCCTCTATACCCCAGAGCATAAAATGCTTTACAGCAGCGGCCGGGCGGTAAGCGTCAAACACCTTAAGGCGCAGGCCGCGCACCATAAGCTCATTGCTCACAGCCCTGAGCGCCCTCGCCGCCTCCTTTGTCAGAAGAGCTACGGGCTCCTCATAGCCGTCTATGCGGTCTCCTATGAAATTGAAAGTGGAATGATAGCGGATTTCCTGCACAATCGCAGGCACGAAATCCGAAAGGACAACAAAGCCGGACGGATCCGTAATCACCTTTTTTTCAAAATCGGTTGCCATTTAATACACCCTCTGAATTGCTTTAATATCCCCGGGAAACAAGTTCCCAGTCTTCGTCGCCCGTGCGCGCGAGCCACCACTGATAGCCGGCGTAATCATTGTTCAGGGCGCCTCCACATAAGATTATTTTTAAATTATTATACCAAAACGCACGGGCATTATCAAGAAAAAACTCCTCAGACCTTGCCTGCGAAGTCAATTTTTCCGATTATGAAAACAGCATCCCCGAATCAGCCGAAAAAAAAGGGACAGGCTTTTTGCATAAGCCTTATCCCTTTTTATGTTACTGTATTGCATTTAAGACAGCACCCGTTTTTGCTCTTTTAAGCAGAGTGCTTCAATCGGTGAAAAGCGCGGTTGAATAATATCTGTCACCGCTGTCCGGAAGAAGGGCGACTATTACCTTGCCTTTGTTTTCGGGGCGCTTAGCAAGCTGAATTGCTCCGAAGAGAGCGGCCCCGGATGAAATACCGACGGATATTCCCTCTTTTTTCGCGAGAAGTTTCGCAGTATCAAAAGCATCCTGATTGGAAGCGGTAAAGATTTCGTCATAAACCGAGGTGTTGAGTACATCGGGCACAAATCCTGCGCCGATACCCTGAATCTTATGGCTGCCCGCTCTGCCCTGCGAAAGCACAGGCGAATCCTCGGGCTCGAGGGCAACCACCTTCACAGCGGGGTTTTTCTCCTTGAGGTATTCACCTGTACCCGTAACGGTGCCGCCGGTACCTACGCCGGCGATAAACACATCAACTCTGCCGTCGGTATCATTCCAGATTTCGGGGCCTGTTGTCGCTTTGTGAACCGCGGGGTTTGCGGGGTTTACAAACTGGCCGGGGATAAAGCCGCCGGGGATTTCCTTCTCAAGCTCCTTTGCCTTTTCTATAGCGCCCTTCATACCCTTTGCGCCCTCTGTGAGCACAAGCTCCGCGCCGTAGGCCTTGAGTATGTTTCTTCTCTCAACACTCATCGTTTCGGGCATTGTAAGAATAATACGATAGCCCTTGGAAGCCGCTATGGATGCGAGACCGATTCCGGTATTTCCGCTGGTAGGCTCTATGATAACCGAGCCCTCTTTCAGCAGGCCCTTTGCCTCGGCATCCTCTATCATCGCCTTTGCTATTCTGTCTTTTACGCTGCCTGCCGGATTGAAATACTCAAGCTTCACAAGAACTGTTGCCTCAAGGCCAAGCTCTTTTTCTATATTTGTGACCTCAATAAGAGGGGTATTGCCTATAAGCTCAGAGGCTCCTTTATATATTTTTGACATTGTTTTATCTCCTTTATCTTATTGCCGCAAAGCCTTTTTCAAGGTCCGCGATTATATCGTCAATATGCTCCGTGCCGATTGAAAGACGGATTGTATTCTGCTTTATGCCCTGATCTGCAAGCTCTTCATCCGAGAGCTGGGAATGTGTGGTGGATGCCGGGTGAATCACAAGGCTCTTGACATCCGCAACATTTGCGAGCAGTGAAAAAATGCTGAGATTATCAATAAACTTCCACGCCTCTTCCCTGCCGCCTTTGATTTCAAAGGTGAATATTGAAGCGCCGCCGTTGGGGAAATACTTTCTGTAAAGGGCGTTATCCGGATGATCGGGAAGAGAGGGATGGTTGACCTTCTCAACAAGCGGATGACTTGAAAGATAATCAACAACCTTTTTTGTGTTTTCGGCGTGCCTTTCAAGGCGAAGAGAAAGCGTTTCAACCCCCTGCAGAAGAAGGAAGGCGTTGAACGGGGAGATTGCGGCACCGGTGTCTCTGAGAAGAATTGCTCTGATATAAGTGACAAACGCGGCCGGGCCGGCAACATCATAAAACGAAACACCGTGATAGCTCGGGTTCGCCTCTGCTATGTTGGGATATTTGCCGCTTGCCTTCCAGTTGAATTTGCCCGACTCAACTATGATGCCGCCGAGCGTTGTGCCGTGACCGCCGATGAATTTTGTGGCGGAATGCACAACTATATCAGCGCCGTGCTCAATAGGTCTGATAAGGTACGGCGTGCCGAATGTGTTGTCAACCACTACGGGAATACCATGCCTGTGAGCTATTTGCGCAACAGCGTCAATATCGGGAATATCGCTGTTGGGATTGCCGAGAGTTTCAAGGTAAACAGCGCGGGTGTTTTCTCTGATTGCTCCCTCAATCTGCGAGAGATCGTGGGCGTCAACAAAAGTTGTTTCTATGCCGTACTGCGGAAGAGTATGAGAAAGCAGATTGAAGCTGCCGCCGTAAATTGTCTTCTGAGCGACTATGTGACCGCCGTTTGCGGCAAGAGCTTCAATAGTGTATGTAATCGCCGCCGCGCCGGATGCGAGGGCCAGAGAAGCGCTGCCGCCCTCAAGAGCCGCAAGACGCTTTTCAAGCACATCCTGGGTAGTGTTTGTAAGCCTGCCGTAAATGTTGCCGGGGTCCGCAAGGCCGAAACGGTCGGCGGCGTGCTTGCTGTTATGGAAAACATATGAGGTGGTCTGATAAATGGGGACTGCTCTTGAATCGGTTGCGGGGTCAGCCTGTTCCTGACCTACGTGGAGCTGAAGGGTCTCAAATCTGTAGTTACTCATTTTATTTTTCTCCTTTTCAGATGATAGTTATTTGTCGTTTGATATGTTCGGTTTTACATTAAAAAAACCGGGGGCTTCTTCAAAGCTCCCGGGCAAACGGCATAAATGACGCGAGTTTCAACATCGCTCCATACTGCAGAGGCGCGGCAAAACACCACCGTGCGCCCCGGCCGTTATTTTTGCCCGGGAGTACAGCATTCGACACCACATACAGGTACAATATTCAGTATTGAGTGATTTATACATGCCGGCACCTCCTTTTTCAATGTTATGCTGTGAGTATATCACCATTTACCTACCGTGTCAATAGGTTTTACTAAAAATTTCCAAAAAAGTTTTTCGTTTGTTGCCGGCAGACCGTAACCGGGGCGATTAAATCCGGCGCAGTATAAGAAAATCAGTCGCCCTTTCCTGCGCGGTAATTCTCCAGGGCATTTTGGATTGCCTCCTGCGCGAGTACCGAACAGTGCATCTTATAATCGGGGAGGCCGTCGAGCGCCTCAGCCACCGCCTTGTTTGTAAGCTCCAGCGCCTCGGAAACGGGTTTGCCCTTTATCATTTCAGTTGCCATTGAGCTTGACGCTATGGCGCTGCCGCATCCGAAAGTTTCAAACTTAACGTCCGTTATTATATCGTTTTCTATTTTCATATACATTTTCATTATATCTCCGCATTTTGCGTTGCCGACTTCACCAACGGCATCGGCATCCTCGATTATGCCCACATTGCGCGGATGAAGAAAATGATCCATTACTTTTTCGCTGTATAGTGCCATATCTGTTTCTCCTTATATAATATGTTCAGCTTTGCCGGTCATCAAATCACGCCAGACGGGTGAAAACCCTCTTAGATAAGCTGTAACTTCCTTTACGCTGTTTATTATGTAATCCGCGTCCTCCTCGGTAATATCCGTGCCTATGCTCAGGCGCAGCGAGCCGTGTGCCACATCATGCACCCGCCCGATTGCGAGAAGCACGTGGCTCGGGTCAAGAGACCCGGATGTACAGGCGCTGCCCGAAGAGGCGGCAATTCCCTTGCTGTCAAGCAAAAGCAGAAGCGCCTCTCCCTCAATGCCCTCAAAGCAGAAATTCACATTGCCGGGAAGTCTGCGCACAGGGTCACCGTTTAAAGCCGAATGCTCAATTTCCGAAAGACCTTTTATGAGCCTGTCGCGTATTTTTATCAGATATGCGGCGTTCTTTTCCATTACGGCGCACTCATCTTTAAGCGCTCTTGCCATTGCGGCTATGCCGGGTACATTTTCGGTGCCCGCGCGCTTTCCCCTCTCCTGCGCTCCGCCTTCAATCAGGTTTGAGAGGCGTATGCCCTTTTTCACATAAAGAAATCCCACTCCCTTGGGGCCGTGAAATTTATGGGCGGAAGCAGACATCATATCTATATTGTCGCTGACAACATTCACGGGAATGTGAGCAACGGCCTGAACCGCGTCGGTATGAAAAATAACATTTTTCCTTCTGCATATTTCGCCGATTTCTCTTACAGGCTGAACAGTGCCGATTTCGTTATTGGCGTGCATCACCGTAACAAGGCAGGTGTCATCGCGTATTGCGCTCTCGACCTCCGACGGTATAATAATTCCGTTTTCGTGAACGGGAAGCAGGGTGACTTCGAACCCGTCTTTTTTAAGTTTCTCCAGGGTGTGTAAGACAGCGTGATGCTCAAACGCCGTTGAGATTATATGCTTTTTCCCCTTCTCTCTGCCGAGAAGCGCGGCGGAAACAATCGCCTGATTATCGCTCTCACTTCCTCCGGATGTAAAAAATATTTCACGGGGTGAGGCACCGATAAGCTCTGCTATATCCTCACGCGCTTTTTCAAGCACTTCCTTTGCTCTCTGCCCGTGCATATACAGACTTGAGGGATTGCCCCAGTTATCTCTTATTACCTCTGTCATTATGTTTACGGCCGCTTCGCTCATTTTTGTGGTGGCGGCATTATCGGCATAAATCAAAACGCAATCCTCCTTTTCTTATTTTCGCTGTGAATTATACTCCTATTTGCCTACTGTGTCAATAGGTTTTAAGAAAATGCTTTGTTTTCTCTTTTTTACGTTATGTACGAATAAAGGAACTCAGCCGCGACCTGCCCGGGCCGTTTTTTCAATTTGTAATAAAAAAGTAATCTGCCGCTTCAAAAATAGTAATAATTAAGGTATAATATATAATCAGAATATAATTTGTTTATTGAGGATTGAATGCTGATGAAGTTTGCTTTGAGATTGCTTGTTTTTGCTGCCGGCCTCGCCTGTATAGGGCTTAATATAGGGCCGCTTTACACCTCGGGCGAAAAAAATATCGGTCTGATAACCGGCCTTGCCGCGGGCACGGCTCTGCTTGTTTACGGAGCTTTTTTCAGCCGTGTAAATATGATTACAGCTAAAGTGTTTTCATACACGGCAGGCAGAATCATTCTGTGCGCCGCCGCAGTAATTGCCGCCGCCGCGCTGACAGTAGGAGGCCTTACCCTGACCAATATAGTCAGATACAGCCGTGATTCCGCCGTTAAAACCGAGTATGTCATAGTGCTCGGCTGCCAGGTGAATTCAACATCTCCCGGCCGTTTCCTTTCCGCTCGCATTAACGCAGCTTACAGATACCTGAGCGAAAATCCGGGCAGCAAGGCGATACTCTCGGGAGGTCAGGGCAATGACGAGGATATATCGGAAGCTCAGTGCATGTTTAACGAACTCACTTCAAAAGGAATTGACCCCGCCCGGCTGATAATTGAAGAAAAATCAACATCAACTATTGAGAACTTTGAAAACGCCGCCGCAATTCTTAAACAGAGCGGTGTGGCAATAGACGAAATTACCGTTGTCACAAACGACTTTCACGAATACCGGGCTTCCCTCATCGCTCAGAAAAACGGAATCAAAGCTTACCCCTGCCCCGCAAAAACCCCGTGGAACGGGTACCTGCCGTTCGCAATAAGAGAGGTTTACGCAATAGGATATCAGGTTTATCTCGGAAGAAACGCTCTGACAAACTGAAGAAACTGTTATTTGGGGCTTGATTTACCCATTCACCTTGCGGTATAATAGGTATATAAGACGAAATGAGGTGCTGTTATGGGTTTTTTCGGCGGAATGTTTGACAGTATATTTGATTTTGACGGAAACGGCAAGCTCAGTGACTTTGAAAAGGCCGTAATGTTTGATGCCCTGTTCGGAGACAGCGATGAGCCCGGCGACGAAAACAGCGATGATTACTTTAATGAATACGGCGATGATTTCTCCGACGGCGGGTCCGACTTTGATTTCTGAGAGGAGACGGGTAATATGATTTCAACAAAAGGGCGTTACGCGATACGCGTTCTGATTGATCTTGCGGAAAACGATAACGGCGGCTGTATTCCCCTCAAGGATATTGCCGCGAGGCAGGAAATATCAAAAAAATACCTTGAAATAATCGTCAAGGATATGGTCGAGGGCGGTCTGCTTATAGGAGCGAGCGGAAAAGGCGGCGGTTATAAGCTCTGCCGCAAGCCGGAGGATTACATTATCGGCGAGGTTATAGAGCTTATGGAAGGGCCTCTTTCTTCCGTAGCGTGCCTTGCGGGCGACTCAAACGAATGTCCGAGAAAGGACTCCTGCCGCACCCTGCCCATGTGGGAAGAATACGATAAAATGGTTCACGACTTTTTCTACGGGAAAAGGCTCAGCGACCTTATTGAAAAAGGCTGAGTTCACACAAGTCTCAGATTCATAATAAAATAAAAAGGCATACCGCCGGCGGTATGCCTCATTTTTATGCCCAGATGCTGCTGTCTTTGTCCGCACCCGTTTCAAAGTTGAATTTAACTATCCCGAGATCTACTTTGCTGAAGGGCCCGTAAAGCGCCTTCGCCTCCACCTTGCCGTCAACCAGATTCAGCACAAACTTCTGCTGATTTGTGGCGGTGGGGGCAAGCAAAGCCGCCTCAACACCGTTTCTGAACCATTCGGGCGAGTCATCGGAGAGATTGGAAACCTCCGAAGGGGTCTTGCTTTTACGTTCATGGCCCTGATCTGAGCCGTACCCAACCGCGATTACAAGAGCGAGCTTCTCACCTTCATTAACGGTAAACGCTTCCGGTATTTTTTTGAACATTATGCCTATCCAGCAGGTATTAAGCCCGAGCGTCTGAGCTTCAAGGACTATTTTTTGCCCGTAGTAACCGCACTTTTCACGAAGGGAACTGTCTTTTTTCCCGACAAGAGCTATATAATTTGTGATGCCGGTAAGTTTGCCGTAATGAGCCCTGAACGAATCAAAAGCCCTGGGCTCATTGAGCACGAGCTGAATATGCAGCCCGCTTTCTTTGTTTACGGCGTCAATGATTTCCTTAAGGCGCGCGGCCGTATCCGCTTCAATCGGGCGGCTTTCGTAATGCCTGACGGAATGGCGCTGTCTGATTGCTTCTTTCAGATCCATAGTCTTTCCCCTTTACATTTATTCGGTTTCGCTTTTTTCTCTGACAGAATCAAGCATTATCGTTTTTGTGCCTTTGAAGGCAACATAGTTTTCTTTCACACCGAGCTCCTTTATCCACCTGCGTGTTTCAAGGGTTTTGTACTGCCCTTTGCCGCCGAGGTTGGTCCACAGCCAGGAGGGTGTAGGCCACAGGCAGATACGGGGACTTACCTCCTTATAAAATTCCTCAGTACATCCGCTTTGCCCGTGATGTGACATCTTGCATATATCGCATCTGAGAATACCGGTGCCCTTAAAACGGGCAAGTATTTTTCTCTGCGCCGGAATCTCACAATCCCCCGTAAAGAGAATGCTTTTGCCGGCCAGGTCCATACGGAAAACGAGCGAAGAATCATTGCAGATTTCAAACGATGGATCAAAAGTATAAAGAACTGTTATCTTTGCCTCGCCTATGCTGAAAACATCATCGTCGTGCAAAACCACTTCTCTGTCTTCAAAAAGCGGTCTGAGGCTTTCATACCTGCGCAGTATATTGAAGGCATAGCTGTCGGTATCTTTGTAAAAATCTGCAGGCGGCATATTCACATATACTTTTTCGACATCAATTATATTGCGGTGCTTTTCAAGCACATTCAGAAACACTTCGGCGTGGTCATCGTGCGCGTGAGAGAGAAACCAGGCGTCGATGTGAGGCCTCCTGCTTCCGGTAACGGCGCGTAGATATTCAATGAAGTAGCCTGTTTCGGCGTTATACCCGCCGTCTATGACTATCACTTTACCATCAGAGGTAGTAATGATAAAGCTGTCGCAGATAGTGTTTATTACGGATTTGAGCATGTGAACGGCGTTTTTACCGTATGTCGGTTTTACGCCCGCTGTTTTAAGCGTCAGAGCCGTGCGCATACGTCTGAGAACGCCGTCATTTTTTTCGGAGTCAACAGCCTTTTGCGTAAAAGCTGAGATTACAGCGCCCGCGGCATAGCAGGCGATATCGCCAAATGAGAATGTTCCGCCGAGAGCGGTTGAAACAAAACGGTTGCCGCTCATACCGATAAGCGAGACAAAATCGAAATACTGCAAAATCTCAATGAAGACGGCAAACAGAAAAACATAGGCCGCAAGGAACACAGGCTTTTTGGTAAACGGTATTCTCAGCAAAGAGAAAACAAGCAGCACCACAAGCACATCGCCGACACTGCCCCTCACAAAGCCCGATGAAAACAGGGCAATGAGGATTTCGGCAATGAGAGTGAGAGCAAATATAACTGTATAATTGATTCTCTTTTTTTTCATAACCGGTAAAAACTGTCAGCCGACAAGCATACCGAGCAGTTCATTAGCCTTTGTGCAGCCGGGGCACAGACAAATACGCGCGCCGTTTGCTTTGGCCTCAATACCGGCTTTATACATAAGCTCTGCCTCTTCCTCGCCTTTCATATTTTTGCAGTAATCACTCTGCGTAAAACCGATGAAGCTGTCTATTGAGCATATATCTTCCTTAAGCTCGGCAATAAGTGCTGTGGGGTCGGCTTCGCCCGTCTTTTCAGCGCTTTCGAGAAATGCTTTTGCCGCCTGCTGAAGCTCAGGGCAGACATATACGGAAAGCATATCGTTGATTTTTTCAATAATCTGATCGGAAACTTTCATTATATTATCTCCTTTTTTTACGCCGCCCGCGGAAAAAGCCGCAGGCGGCGCATAACTTTAATTACTTGCCTTCACAGGGCATGTGCCAGCCGTGATGGTCGGTATGAAGCAAATGGTGAGACTTCTCAGACAAAGGCGAGCCGAGAAACTCGGAGTAAAGCGCCTGTACGGAAGGATTCTCGTGAGAAAATCTCAGCTTGCTCTCGCGGTCAAGGGCGTAAAGTTTTTCATCACGCACCTGAGCGAGCTCAGACCCGTCGCAGATAGGCTGACCTCCGCCTCCGCCGCAGCCGCCGGGGCAGGCCATAATTTCAACGAAATCATAGTGAACTTTGCCGGCCCTGATTGCTTCAATAAGCTCACGGGTGTTTGCAAGGCCGCTTGCAACGGCAACTCTCAGAGTGCTGCCGGCAAGCTCAAACTCAGCCTCGCGCCACGGCCCGTCAAAACCGCGAACAGCCTTGAAATGATCCGGGTCCGGGTTGGTGCCGGTCACAAGGAAGTAAGCAGACCTGAGAGCAGCTTCCATAACGCCGCCTGTGGTGCCGAATATAACTGCGGCGCCGGTGCTCTCGCCCAGAGGAGAGTCAAACTCTTCCTCGGCAAGGGAGGCAACATCTATGTGCTCGGCGCGGAAAATACGGTCAACCTCGCGGGTGGTGAGCACAAGATCAACATCCTTGGCTGCTGAATCGTTGATATTGGGGATATCTATCTCCTGTTTCTTTGATACACAGGGCATAACGGATATGCAGAAAATCTTTTCCGGTTCTTTCCCGATTTTATCGGCAAAGTAAGTCTTGGTAACCGCGCCGAACATTGCCTGAGGCGATTTTGCCGAAGAAAGACGGTCAACCATATCGGGGTACTGCGATTTAATGAATCTCACCCAGCCGGGACAGCAGGAGGTGAACATCGGGTATTTCGCAATGTCTCCCGATTTGAGGCGCTCCAAAAATTCGGAACCTTCCTCCATAATGGTAAGATCAGCGGAGAAGTCGGTGTCAAATATATAATCGAAGCCCACTTTGCGAAGGGCGGCGACAAGGCGTTTTACTGATGCTTCATCGCGGCTCATGCCCAGGTCCTCGCCCCAGGCCGCGCGAACTGCGGGAGCAATCTGAATAACGGTGGTGATTTCGGAATCTGCAAGGGCGGCAAGCGCCTTCTGAGTGTCGTCTCTTTCGTGCAGAGCGCCGACGGGGCAATGTGTAATACACTGACCGCAGAGAACACAGGCGGTATCCTCAATCTTTTTGCCGCCGGAAACGCCGATGTCCGTGCGTGTGCCGGTGCCGTTGAGATCCCAGATACCGAGCCCCTGTATTTTTTCACATACCTGAATACAGCGCATACAGCGTATGCACTTTGAAGCGTCACGGATAAGCGGGAAATCTTCGTTCCAGCTGAAGGGAGAATACCTGACATCATATGATTCGGAAGTGATGCCCAGGTCGTTGGCAACCTTCTGAAGCGAGCAGTTGCCGCTTCTCACACAGGAAGGACAGCGGCTGCTGTGCTGTGAAAGGATAAGCTCCACATTGGCGCGCCTTGAAGCGCGCACTTTGGGGCTGTTTGTGAGTATTTCGATTCCTTCCTCAACGGCATTGTCGCAGGCCGCAATCAGGTGGCTTTCGCCGACTTTTTCAACCACGCAGACACGGCAGGCGCCGATTTCATTGAGGCCTTTAAGATAGCAGAGAGTGGGAATATTGATGCCCGCCTGACGGGCGGCATCGAGAATAGTTGTGCCCTCGGGAACAGTTACGGCAATGCCGTCAATTTTAAGGTTTACCATCTGTCGCACCTGCCTCCCCTGAATTTTCCGTAGCCGAAGTGATCACACCTGAGGCAACGGGCCGATTCCTGTTTTGCGTCCTGGTCGCTCATACATAATTCCATCAGGCTGAAATCATTTTTGCGCTCGGAAGCCTCACGCTCCTTGAGCGTAACTCTGCCGCACGCGGGGCGGTCAAGCAGAAGAGGCTGAGGAATCTCTATATCGCTGCTTATCTCGTGGGTAAACCCGAGATAATGGTCTATGTTGTGCGCGGCAACCTTCGCCGCGGCGATTGCTCTGATAACCGTAGCGGGGCCTGTCGCGCAGTCACCGCCGGCAAAAACACCTTCCTTCTCGGAAAATTCGCAGGCGCTGTCGCTCGCTATGGTATCCAATTTGGTAGGAAGACCGAATTCGCCGAAGGACTCCTGCTCTATCGCCTGGCCTATAGCGACAACGACTATATCGACATCGAGCTTTTCCTCGGGAGCGTCCGCGTTTGAAACGGAAGGTCTGCCGTCGCGCCCGATTGCGCCGGTAATCTGAGGCTTCATAACAAGAGCCGTTGCATCGCCGTCCTCGTTGCCCTCAATACGGGCGGGCGCCATCATGGTGAGAAGCTCGCAGCCCTCGGCTATGGCTCCCTCAACCTCTTCGGCCAGGGCGGTCATATCGGCCTGACGGCGGCGGTAAACTATGCTCACTCTCTCGGCACCGAGACGTACGCTCGACCTTGCAGCATCCATTGCAACATTGCCGCCGCCTACAACAGCAACCTTTTTGCCCGTAAAGTCGGGATGTTCACCGTCTCCTATGCCGCGAAGAAGCTGCACTGCGGATACAACGCCGCCGAGCTCTTCGCCCGGAATGCGGAGCTTTTTGTCTGTATGAGCGCCGATTGAAATATATGTGGCATCAAATTTCTCCGTCAGCTCACGGATTTCGCTAACTGTGCCGATGTCGGTATTGAGATGAAGTTTGACCCCTGTTTCAAGTATAACATTTATTTCATTCTGAAGGATTTCTCTGGGCAGCCGGTAGCTCGGTATGCCGTAGCGGAGCATGCCGCCGGCGTACCTGCGTCTTTCAAACACTTCCACCTCGTGGCCCATAAGAGCAAGAAAATAAGCGGCGGACAGACCGCTCGGGCCTCCGCCTATAACGGCAATTCTCTTGCCTGTAGGCTCTGCGGTAACCTTTTCTGCCGGCACATAACCCGCATGCTCAACAGCGTAGCGCTTGAGGCCGCGGATGTTGATTGCGTCATCAACCATATGCCTGCGGCAGCCTTCCTCGCAGGGATGCTCACAGATAAGGCCGCACACCGCCGGGAACGGATTATCCTTGCGGATAAGGCGCACAGCGTCCGCATAACGGCCAGCCTGCACGAGCGCTATGTAGCCGGGGATATCCACCTGTGCGGGGCATAGAGATGCGCAGGGCACGGGATGCTCGGCACGGGCGGAGCACCAGCCGTTTGTGACGTGGCTTTCAAAATCATCACGGAAAGCTTTGACACTCTCATAAACTATTCTGCCCGCGTCATATCCGATTGCGCAGTCCGCGGAATTCATTGCGGTTTCAGCAGTTTTTTCAATCAGGTCAATATCCTGAAAAGTACCGTTGCCGTCTGTGATTTTATTGAGCAGCGCGCCGATTTTGGCAAGGCCGACTCTGCAGGGAACGCATTTGCCGCAGCTCTGCGCCGCGCAGACATTCACAAGGGCTGTCGTCATATCCACAGGGCAGATTCCCTGCTGGCTTGCGGGCAGGCGGCGCATTATGTCACTCTGGATTGCCTCAAGTGCGCGCTGATCCCCGCTTTTTGAGATCAGGTTAAGTTTGCTCACTTCTTTCTTCCTTTCTGACTCATTGATAAGCACGGACTGCCGCATAAACCGGCGACAGCCTGTTTCTTCAAGTATATATTAAAAAACAATACAATGCAACACCGAACATTATTTTTTTATTCATATTGAGACATCATTTCCGTTTTGCCCGGCAGAAAAAATTTTTTTTAATAAAATTATAATTTTTTGTTTATTCCTGCAGAAAAAAATGTTATAGTAGTACCGATAGTGGGGTATTATACCCAAACGCAGAAGGAGTGATTGGCTTGAGAATCATTCTGTGCCTTATACAGGCAATGTTGCTGCTTGTTTCTTCCTTTTCGGTTTATGACTCAAATTTCAAGTTTGAAGTTGACAGGAGGGCAATCGGCTTGACATCTCAGACTGATTTCGGATTTGACGGCATTGCAGCCGAAGCTCTTGCCGTGAGCGCGAAAGAAAAAGAAAAATGCCGCGGCTGGTATGAAGAAAACATTCTTACCGCAACAAACCCTGCTTATAATTTCAAAGTCGGCTCCGAGCAGCTGGCCAAGCATATTGAAGACTGGGAAATTGCCGTGGGCCCCGAAAGCGAAGAGGGAGAGGTACGCCCGCACGGCAAAACCTCAGTTATAACTCTCAAGCACAGAAAAAGCCCGCTGATAGCTTATGTTGAGAGCACCATATATGAGGATTACGCCACATGCGAATGGACGGTTTACATAAAGAACACCGGTGAAAAGGAGTCGCCGGCAATCAGGAATTTTTATGCCGCTGACTGCGTGATTGACACCGGGAAGGCCGAGGCGTATTTCAGCAAAGGCAGTGACCCCGCCTGCGATGATTTCGAGCTCATGCGCTCCCCCGTAAGTCTGACTGAAATGGTGTTTAACGCCAACGGCGGAAGAAGCGAATCATTTCTGCCTTATTTCAATATATGCGGCAAAGACCTCTCCGCCCTTGTCAGCGTCGGCTGGACCGGTCAGTGGTATGTTTCTCTGGCTGCCGCTAAAGCCGGAGTACGTGTGAGAGCAAAGCAGGAGTTTTTCAGTGCTCCCCTGCTCGCAGATGAGGAAATCCGCTCTCCGCTTGTAACCGTTTCCTTCTTCGGCTCCTCAAATCCTCTTGAGGGCTTCAATCAGTTCAGGAGCTTTGAGAGAGACTGCGTTTACCCCGCAAGCATAAAAACGCTTAACGGCTATGTTATTGCCAACGAGTTTTCAAAGAAGACCTGCGATGAGCTGATTGACGAGGTAAACTCGATTGATGACGATGTCATTGCCGGCACAGATTATTTCTGGATGGATGCCGGCTGGTATGAATATAATGAGGGATGGTACGACGGAGTCGGAAACTGGACTCCGGACAGAAGCCGTTTTCCCGACGGACTTAAGCCGCTCTCCGACGCCATGGCTGCCAGAGACAAAAAATTCCTGCTCTGGTATGAGCCCGAAAGAGTGCGTGAAAACACCGTGCTTTATAATGAAGGTATCAGGCACGAAGGTTGGATAGTGCAAATAGGCGATAATCTGCTCTGGAATCTCGGCAATGACGAAGCGTGCCGATATCTTTCCGAGTATATTGCCGCCTCTCTGAGAGAAAACGGTGTGTCAATGTACAGACAGGATTTCAATTTCTGCCCGCTTGAATACTGGAACAAAGCCGACAAAGAGTTTTGCGGCAAGCGCAAGGGTATAACCGAAAACCATTACGTAAGCAACCTTTACGCCTACCTTGATTATCTTATGGACGCTGTTGACGGGCTTGTGATTGACAACTGCGCAAGCGGCGGCAAGCGCCTCGACATTGAAATGACACGCAGAAGTCTCCCTCTGTGGAGAAGCGACTACAACTGCGGGAATGAGGACGGCACGGTCAAGGAAGATGTGCTTGAGGCAACTCAGTCCATGACTTACGGTCTCTCGTGCTGGCTGGTTTACAGCGGCACCAACAGATATTTCCACTCCGAATACGCGTCAAGAAGCGCGATACTCACCGACCAGTCCGTTTATATGCCCGCGCCCTCGGAGTATAACGCATACGCCGACATAAGCAGATATATGACCGGAAACTATTTCCCGCTGACATACGGCGGCACAAACAGATCAAGGTTTCTCGCCATGCAGTTCGGCTCGGGAGATGAGGGAGCGGCAGTCATTTACAAGCGTGAAAAGGTTAAGGAAAACTCCTACACCCTGGTTTTAAACGGACTTGAACCCGAAAGAATATACCGCGTTACCGATATTGACTCCCCCGGTGTGCTTTGCGAAAAGACCGGCGAGGAGCTGATGACCGGCGGCATCAATCTTACGATAAGCGATACTCCAAAAGCGGCTGTAATAAAATACAGCGGCCTTTGATACTCAAACATAAACTCTACCGGAAGGGGGAAAACCAATGTCTGTTAAATCTTTACTGCGCGGTCTTAAAAGCACGTATCTTGACAACGAATCCGTCTCCAACAGGGAACAGCTCGGTTACGCCGGCGGTATTTTCGGCAACGCGATGGGGCAGGACAGCATAGGCACATTTGCGGGCAACTTCGGGCGGGACTACGCCGGTCTCACAAACGGTATGTCAGCCGTGAAGGACAATATCAGCACCATACTGAGCTTTATTGTTCCCCCCGTGGCCGGGGCACTCTATGATATGCCCATCAAAAAAGGGAAAAGAAGCCACCTGCGCACCGCTCTTCTCGTGGCTCCCGTTCCGTTTGCGGTCACATCAATGCTCCTTTTCATTGTTCCCACAACAAGCGCCGTGTATAATTTTGTGTGGACGCTGTTTCTGAGCATTTTTTTCTCAATCGCGGACACATTCTATGACATAGCTCTTGCTTCACTGGGTCTGAAAATGGTTTCCGACCCTGCGGACCGCAAGAAATTTTTCACCTTTGAGTCAATAGCGGCCACTCTCGGCTCTCTTCTGCCCGGGGGAGTAATTCCCGTTGTTGTGGGTATGGCAAAAACACCCGCCCGTGAGCAGTGGAGTTATTTCTTTATAGCTCTGGGCTTTTGCATTATAGGTGTTGCCGCTATGTACGCCCCGTATATGACCATTTCGGAAAGAGTAAGCTTTTTCACTCCTTCTGAAAGCACAAAAGAGGAAAAGGTAAACTGGAACAAAGACACCGTACTTGCACTGCTTCACAACCGGCCGTTCATGGTGCTCATGATTTCAACCGTGTTTGAGACGATAAGAAAGGTAACATACGATACCCTCATTTATCTCTATAAAAACACATTTGATGACCTGCCCATGAAGACAATCGTTGAAAGCATCAGCGGAGCTCTTTCATACGTAGGCCTTATGGCGGTACCCTTTGTTGGTAAAAAGATTTCCGCCAAGGCTATGCTCGCGGGCGGCTACTATTACACGGCCTTTTTCTACACCATCATTTCATCTTTCAATATCAATTTCAGCCTCGAGAGAGTCAGAAAGCTCAGATACATTCCGGGCGTCTGCATCGCTCTGGCGGGTATGCCTAACGCCGCTCAGGGCGCGGCGCGCAGAATAATCGTGGGTGATTCCACAGACTATATGGAATGGTACTCCGAGAAAAAATACGGTGTTCCCGTAAGAAGCGACGGTCTGCTCTGCGCTGCGCAGAATATTGTGGCAAAAGTCACGTCTCTCATCAAAGTGAACCTTACAAACGGGCTGCTTGCCGTTATCGGATACAAGTCAAAAGATTTAAAGACGGGAGAAGCCGCGGTACAGACCCCGCAGACTCTCAGAGGCATTTACGCCATGATTTCCCTTTGCGGCCTGCTCGGCAATCTTCTGCCCGCTCTCTGCTTCCTGTTTGATAATTACAGCGGCAAGAGGAAAGAAATGATTTATTCCGAACTTGTTGAAATGAGAAAACTCAGAGAAGAAAAAGCGGAGGAGCTTGAAAACAATGAAATTTCAGTCTGACGGTATTAAAACCGTATTTGAGTTCAAAGGCGTCAATCTGCTTCTCACTTACGAAAACAAAGGCGTATGGCGCCTGAGAAGCAGCGCAGACGGCGGCTTTGATGATATGGGCGCGGCACAGACTCTTGCGCGCGACCTGGGCGAAGAATATGAATCCGCTCCCCTGCCGGTAAAAGCAGAGGAAAAAGATAACATCATAGCTATACAAACAGACGACGGCTTCAGCGCCGTTATAAGCGGGAGCTCCGTTGAGTTTTACCCGGCACAGGGCGAAGCGGTCAGAAAAATCACGGATGTAAAGACCGCGCCCGGCTCATCATCCGTCACTCTGGCCGCGTACCACGGCGAGAAACTTTACGGCACGGGCGAAAGATTTGACAAGGTGAACCAGAGAGGAAAGAAGCTGCATCTTTACGCGGTTGACCGCTGGTGCCAGACAAAAGGGAACAGCTATATTCCCATACCCGTTCTGCTGTCATCCCGCTCGGATATGATGCTTATGAACAGATATGAATACTCTGTTTTCGATATCTGCTCATCGGATAAGAACAGCATAACAATCGAGCAGAAGTACGCTCCGGTAGATTTGTATCTTTTCACACTCGGCAGCGCTGCGGATAACATAAACGCGTATTGCCGGCTTACCGGTTTTTCTCCGATGCCGCCCGAATGGTCATTCGGCACTCTCGTTTGCCGCTACCATCCGGAGTTTCAGACCAAAGAAGGCGTTTTCGCAATGGCGCAGGCTATGGAGGAAAACGACTTTCCCTGGAGCGCGGTAATCCTTGAGGGCTTCAGGCCCTATCAGGTTGAGAATCTTCCCGAGCTCAAAATCATAAGCGACAGGATCCATTCTCTGGGCAAAAAGGTGATGCTTTACGAGCAGTGCGGGCGATTCCCCAAAGACGCTGACAAGCTTTTCGGGCTTGACGATTCCTATGCAGTATCTTCAGACAGCGGCGTTGAGCTTGACGAAACAAGCTCATACAACAAGCTCGATAATTTCAATAAGAAAAAAATGCGCTGCATTGACCTGACATCCGAAAGAAGCAGAGCCAAATGGGAGGAATTCTGGAACGGCTATGTCAATGATATCGGCATAGAGGGCGCAAAAATTGATTTCTGCGAGCAGTTTCCCGACAGAGAAGATATAAAATTCGCTGACGGACGCTCGCCCCGCGCGGCGCACCACTGGTACCCCACGCTCTATAACATACTGCGCTACAAGCATTTCAACACAAGGCCTCAGGGAGGCGTGAACTTCTCAAGAGGCGGCGGCATAGGAGCGCAGAGATACCCCTTCGTTTGGGCCGGAGATCAGAGAAGAGAATTTTATTTCTTAAAACCCGTTATAAGAGCGGCTCTTTCGCTGGGGCTCTCCGGCGTACCCTTTGTGAGCTGGGATATGGCGGGCTATCAGCCGTCATTCAACCCCATAGACAAGAAGCAGGAAGACAGAGTTTTCATAAGAGGTCTTGAGTTCACCGCTTTCTCATCGAACATACAGACTCACGGCAAAATCAAAAGGCCATATGATTTTGATAATCATACAAAGGCGGTTTACAGAGCATACTCCAAGCTTCACGAATGCCTGAAGCCCTATCTGCTCGAGCAGGCTGAAGTCTCCTGCAAAACCGGGCTGCCCCTTATGCGTCACCTTTTCCTTTATGACAGCTCAGATAAACACTGCGCCGACACCGAGGACGAATATATGCTCGGCTGCGCACTGCTTGTAGCCCCCGTGCTCAGCAGATGGCGCAAGAGAAATATTTACCTGCCTAAAGGCGTTTGGGTGAACATTTTTGACGGCAGAGAGTATGAAGGCGGCAGAATGCTGAAAGGCTTCAGAGTTCCGCTTGAATCCGTGCCTGTATTCAAGCTCAAAGACGCGCCGTCGGAGCGCATTGACGAAGCGCTCAGGCAAGCAAAGCCGTTTACAGATGAAATCAACAGACTTTCCTCGGCAAAATGAAGGGAGAAGTTACCATGAAAAAAGCCGTAAAAATAATATTATGCGTTTTACTTGTCGTTATCATTGCCGGAGGCGCGGTTGCGGGCGCCCTGCTCCCCCACCCGCTCAGATACAAAATCAAGGATATTCAGAATATCGGCAGCCGGATAGAAGTGCTTGAAAAAACCGGTGACCGCGTTACAATAAGAAACACGCAGGCAGGCAATCTGAAGGTGGTCACATTCACGGACACTCACCTTGACGGCAACAACAAGACCTCGGATATCACCGTGGGCAATATGGTGAACAACATCATAAAAGAAAAGCCGGACCTCGTAATTTTCGGCGGCGACAATGTCACCTCGGCATTCAACAAAAAAAGAGCCAATCAGTTTGCTCAGATATTTGAAAACTTCGGCATTTACTGGGCTGCCGTGCTCGGCAATCACGAGGGTGACAACCCCTACTCAATCAAGAGGCCCGAAATGGTTGACATTTTCTCATCTTATGAGCACTGCCTTATGCTAAAAGGTTCAGACGAGGTCTGGGGCAACGGAAACTACTGCATTGATATTCTCAACTCCGATAACAGCTTCTGCCACGCCTTCATCTTTCTTGACACGGGCAACGAGATGAGCGAACAGGACAAAGAAAAATACGGCATCCCCGCAGACGAAAACCCGGACGACGGCGTAAAAGAATCGCAGGTGGAATGGTACAGAGGGATTATCGAAAGCGGTAAGAAGCAATACGGCGAATACCCCTCAAGCGTTATTATGCACATTCCTCTGCCACAGATGAAGCAGGAGGCCGAAAAAGGCGAATTCCTCGAAGGTGTCAAACTTGAAGGAGTATGCGCCTCAGGATTTGACGCCGGGATGTTTGACGCAATCAAACAGGGCGGCTCCACAAAGAAAGTGTGGTTCGGGCACGACCATCTGAACGCGTTTTCCCTGATGTATGACGGCATTTTGCTCGGCTACCTGCAAACCTCGGGTTACGGCTCTTACGGCGCCGCCAAACTCGGCTATGACGAAAAGGACTGGCTTCAGGGGTACTCGGTAATGGATATATCCCCTGCGGGCGAATATGAACTCGTCCGTTTCAGAAACGCGCAAAGCAATTAAAGGGAGTTGATAAAATGACTGACGCGCTTAACCTTATAAACGAATCCACTCCTGCAGTTTTTTACATATTGGCACTCTTATTCGGCATTGCGGTAGGAAGCTTTCTGAATGTGTGCATTTACCGCATACCGAAAAAAGAGAGCATCGTAACCGTGCCGTCTCACTGCATGTCCTGCGGCAAAAAGTTGCACTGGTATGAGCTTATCCCCGTTTTCAGCTACATTTTTCTCAGAGGAAAATGCTCGGGCTGCAAGGCTAAAATCTCGCCGCAATACTGCATAGTTGAGCTGGCAAACGGTCTGCTGTGGGCCCTCGTGTTTTTTGTTAAAGGCATTCAGGTTGACACTATTCTCATTCAGCTTCTCATTTCGGCGCTGCTCGTTATAGCCGTTATAGATGCCCGCACAAAAGAAATACCCTTCCCGATAGTTATATTCATTGCGGTGCTCGGCGCCGTAAGAGTTATATTTCACCACGAATCCTGGCTTGACCTTGTGCTCGGGCCCGTGGTTATGGCAGTGCTCTTCCTCGCGATTATATTTTTCTCAAACGGCAGAGCGATGGGCGGCGGAGACTATAAGCTCTGCACCGCTATGGGCCTTTTCCTCGGCCTCAAGCTATGCTTCCTCGGGCTTGTGCTGGGCTGCATTCTCGGCTCAATAATTCACGTGGGCAGGATGATAATAAAGCACGTAGGGCGCGAGCTCGCGTTCGGCCCGTATCTTGCGGCAGGGTTTGCAATCAGCGCTCTCTGGGGTGCGGATATATGGGGATGGTATATCGGTAAATTTTTCACATTCTGAATATAATACGGTCGTCGCATAAAAGGCGAAAACCGAAAAGACAATATAGTTTTACGGGACTGCGAATTATAAACTCGCAGTCCTGTTTTTTGCTCGTATTTTACTAAAATATGGAATAATTGTTTTGTCTTTTCTCAACGCCTTTGCTCGCTCGCCGTATCCCGATACTGTCTTCGCTCGCAAATTGCGTTGTTTTCATCCTTTTCTGCTTCCGACCTCCCGCGGTGCCTTTGAATGTATGCCTGCTTTTTAATGCATAAAAGGCGATAGCAGGCAAAAAAAATAAAGGGCTGCGTTTTTACGCAGTCCCTTTTTCTTTTTTATTTTACATCAGATCGAGCTTGCCGGCAAGCCACATAAAAACAAAGAACGGCACGTAATCGAGAAAGCTGAAGAAGTTAAGGAACTTGTCGCATAAAAGGCGAAAAGCGAAAAGACAATAAATATTTAAGGAGTACGGGTTTTTAATTCGTACTCCTTTTATTTCTTGGATTATACTTGAATAAGGAATAATTGATTGTTGTCTTTTCTCAACGCCTTTGCAGGGCAGGCATATATGCTTGCCGTAGGAGCGGATAATATTCGCCCGAAAAAGCATATATGCAGATTACTGAAAAAACTTTCCTACCCGAGGAAAAGGCGTATAAAAGGTATATATATCAGACACAAAGGTAAATGTGAGTAAATTATGCCTTCGCCTTCCGGATAACCCGATTAACAAATGTATTCTTTTGAGTCGATTTTATATATAATGACAAAAATAACTTGACTTGAACTATGATTTATTAGATAATAAATTATAATTTCAGTTGAGAGGAGAATGAAAATGGATCTTTCCAGAATTATTGAAAAAAAATCCGGCTACGCAAACTATATGATTAAAGAAATATCATATATCTGCCGCCACTTTGAAAAAAGAGAGCCCGGCTCAAAGGGTGAGGAGCAGGCCTGCAACTATATGGCAGATGTGCTCAAAAAGCTCGGCTGCGAGGCAGAGGTGGAGTCTTTCAAGGAAAATCCCCGTTCATTCTTCGGCTGGATTTTTATCACAATAACCTGCGTGCTTCTTGCAATCATCGGTCTTTTTGTCAGCACCAAGGTCGGCGGCATTATTATTCCCATCATCTCCGCCGCTCTCATAGTCTTCGGACTTATCGTTGTTTTCCTGCAGTTCGGTCTTTACATCAAAGCTGTTGATTTCCTTTTCCGTGAGAAAACAGGCCACAATGTGACCGCATACAAAAAGCCCACGGGCGAAATCAAGAGAAGAATCATATTCAACGGCCATCCGGACGCTGCGTGGGAGTGGCCCGTAAACTACGCTCTGGGCGGTGTCGGCTTTGAGAGCCACGCCATCATCTCCGCCGTAGGCGCGGTTTACTACCTTGTGCTTGCAATCCTTGCGATAATCAAGGGCGGCTTTGAAGGTGTTCTGCTCAAGTGCGGACTCTGGGGTCTTATTTTCGTCCCCTTCCTCGCGGGTCTCTATTTCATGGTAAACTACAGGAGAATAGTTGACGGCGCAAACGACAACCTCTCCGGCTGCTATATGGGTATCGCAATTCTCAAGGCGCTCGCAGATGAAGACATTCAGCTTGAAAACACCGAAATCGGCGTTGTGCTCACCGGCTCTGAAGAAGCGGGTCTCAGAGGTTCCAAGGCATGGTGCGAGGCGCACAAGGGCGAGTATGACGATGTGCCCACATTCATTTATTCCTATGATACCATTTATGATCCCAAATACCTTATGACCAACTACCGCGACCTTAACGGCACAGTGAAGGCCGATAAGGATGTTTCGGATCTGTTTATGGAATGCGCCGAAGAGCTCGGCATAAAGTGCAGCAAGGGTATGGTTCCCCCTCTCGGCGGCGCTACCGACTCCGCGGCATTTGCTCAGGCAGGCTTCAGAGCAACCGGCATCACCGGTCTTAATCACAAGCTTGAGAGCTACTATCACACCAGAAAAGACACCTACACCAACATGAACGCAAACGGCCTTGCGGACTGCTTCGCAGTGTCGGTGAAAGTGCTTGAAAAATTTGACGAAGGCGCAAAGCAGTAAGATTAAAACAAAAATTATTCCGCCCCCTGAAACGGGGGCGGAATTTTTTATTCAACTGTAAACTCGGCGTAATATGTTCTTTCTTCTCTCTGAGGGCCTGTGCCGCAGGTTACGGTTTTTATAATGCGGTAAGTGCCCGGTTTCAGTTCACCGTAAGTATTTGTGAAGTCTATATCTTCGGAATATTCGCCGTCGAGCGGAATCGAATACGCAATCATGGTGAATATCAAATCCGGGTCTTTGTAACTTTTATCGTAATGCGTGCGAACATAGTTTTCATAGGAAGTCCAGTAGCCGTCATCCTTCGCCTCAACCTTATACATAGCGCCCGTTATCAGTTCACCGTCCGGTCTGCCCGCTTCGGTTGACTGGGTAAAGGTGAGCCTGCCGCCTTTTCCGTCCTTACAGTCAAAGGTCAGAGCAACGCCCCATTTATCATCAATATCGGGCTGTGGTTTTGAGGCGGTCACGGTTTCGGGCTTCGCTGTCTGCGCCTGTGAGGCAGGTTCCGGCACATCTGTAAATTCACCCGTCTTCGCGTCAATATAATACTTCACTGCTTTTTCAGGGCTGTCATACTCATATTTTGTAAATATGATGAGTTTTTCAATGCTTTCATATTCACA
>JAEELT010000029.1 GCA_016282855.1 Clostridiaceae bacterium
CTGTGTACTTGAAAGTACTCTCAAAAAAATCCTCAAGGGTTCTTTTCTTGCTTCGTCGTTGTTTAATTTTCAAGGTGCTGCCTCGCTCCCCCTTTATGGGGTGCTCGAATAATTTACCACACCTATTCTCTATTGTCAAGAGTTTTTTTCAAAAATCTGATATTTTTTTTCGGGCATGAAAACAGCCCCGTTTCCGGGGCTGCAGAACAGAGCTTGAATATTGCTTCACAGGGCGGTGTATCCACAGATAAACCTGTGCTCATCCATATAATCATCTATACTGTTTACCGTGACCGGCTCTGTTGTGCCGTTGGTCTTGTTGTATATTCTGAGACCTTCCTGAGTATTCTCTATGGCCACGGTATGAATACCTTTGAAAGGATTCCTCGCGTTCCAGAAGGTTATGACCGCGTATTTTCTCGGCGCGAAATCCTCTTTAAAACTATTATATACCTTATTATATTTCACGCGGATTCCGTTATCCTTGAAATACTTGCCTATGGCAAAAGGCCAGGTGCCGAACACTCCGCAAAAGGCGTGGCCGTAGGGATATACTTCTTTTGCAATATCGCGCAGCTCGGCGGGAATACCGAGCAGATATCTCATATTGTAAATTGCTATTATCTCGCAGCCGTTATATGACATGGGGAAAAAGCCGTATCTGCAGGTTGAAAGCGTTCCCCTGCCCTGACCGTTGAGCAGACCTCTGCCGGGATCTATATTCAGATTCTTTTTATAATTAAATTTTTCTATCATTATTATTCCTCTTTGTTTACATCAAGCCCGCCTATTTCGCTCCTTGCCTTGAACACATAACCGTTCTGGGAAAGAATCGCCATATGCTCAAAAGCGTCTCCCATACCGAGAGCCACGCAGTTGACCGGGTCGGCGGCAATCCTTGTTTTTATCCTTGTCTTGTTTTCAATCATCTTGTCAATATTTCTCAGCAGTGCTCCGCCGCCCGTGAGGACTATGCCTGAATCAAGCACATCGGCCGCAAGCTCCGGGGGAGTTTCCTCAAGCACGCTCCGGATTGTTTCGGCAATTTCGTCAAGCTTCGGCTTCATGGCAAGGAATGTTTCAGTGGAGCTGATCTCAAAGCTGACGGGCATGCCGGTAATGTAGTTCTTGCCTTTTTCCGTAAGCCCCAGTTCCACATCTCTGAGCAGAGCCGAACCGATTCTGATTTTGATATCTTCGGCAGTTTTCATGCCGATTACTATATCTCTCTCCCTGCGCAGCTGCCTTATGATTGCTTCATTCAAAGCGTTGCCCGCTGAGTAGGTGGACTTTGAAATTGCGATGCAGCCCATGGTAATCACAGCCACGTCGGCAGTGCCGCCGCCGATATCAACTATCATAATACCCTTTGGCCTGTCGCTCTGAAGCCCCGCTCCGAGTGCCGCGGCGAGAGGCTCCTCTATGAGACAGGCCTTGGCGGCGCCCGCGGCGGTGATAAGGTCGAGTATTGTCCTTTTTTCAAGCCCTGTCACCATAGAGGGTACGCAGGCAATCACATTGGGCTTGAGCACGGCGTTTTTGCATACTTTTGAAATAAAATACTGCACCATCTGCTTTGTGGCGGTAAAATCCGAAACCACGCCGTGAACAAGGGGCTTGACAACCCTTATGCCGCTATGCCCCTTTTCAAGCATGGCGTAAGCGCTTTTGCCGATGCCGACTATTGCGCCGTCTTTGTTGTAGGCAACAGCTGACGGCTCGTTGAGCACTATGCCTCTGCCCTCCATAAAGGCTTTTACGCTTGTGGTGCCGAGGTCAATTCCTATGTTGGTTCCTATCATTTTCTCACCCTGTGAATTATTACATATTATTTCTTAACGCGCTTTTCCGCTTTGGTCAAAGCGAGCGTTACGCAGTAAACGCTCCGCGCGCCGTACAGCCACAGCATTTTGGCACATTCGTTCAGCGTTTCTCCGGAGGTGGAAATATCGTCGCAGAGAAGCACTGTTTTTTCCTTCACCGCATCGGGCTCGGGCAAATCATACACGCCGGCAAGGTTGCCTCTGCGCAGATAGCCGGGCAGCCCGTGCTGGGCATTTGTTTCGTAAATCTTTTTTATTACACCGCGTTTATGCTGAACACCGGTGATTTCCGCTATGCGCCCTGCCAGAAGCTCCGACTGATTGTAGCCCCTCGCCCTTCGCGATTTTGCCGACACGGGCACCTCCGTGATAAAATCGAAAGCAATGCCCGGAAATCTCTCTTTTACGGTCAGGGCCATTTCGCGCGCATACTCCTGCGCCCCGGCGGTATAATTTCTGAACTTAAAAGAATGCACTCCTTTTCTGACATTGCCTTCAAAATAAAACGGGGCGGCAATGCCGTCAAAGTAGTTCTCTTTTTTCCTGCAGGCGCAGGCCTTTTTGCCCCTGCCGCACTTTGGGCAGATTTCGCCCTCGATGCGCGGCAGATTATTTCTGCACACGTCGCACACAAGCTCATCGCCCTGCACGCGCGTGTCACAGTAAACACAGCGATTGGGGAAAAGAGCCGCAAGCAGCGGATTCTTTCTTCTTTTCATCATTCGTCTCCGAGCATTATAAACGCTTTGAGCGCCGAATATCTTTTCTGTTTTCTGTCGTTATCGACCATCTTATGTACGGTGCTCTCCCTGCCGACAAGGATAATCATTTCCTTGGCCCTTGTGACGGCGGTATAAAGCAGGTTTCTGTACTCAAGAAGGGAATTGATGCCTGTTACGGGTATTATCACAGCGGGGAATTCATTGCCCTGGCTCTTATGCACCGTGACGGCATAGGCGTGCTCAAGGTCTTTGCTGAATTCAAAGGGTATGGTGGCCTTTCTGTCTTCAAAGCAAACCGTGAAGCACTGCTCCGCCTCGTCTATATCATCAAGTATACCTATATCTCCGTTATATATGCCTTCGCCGTGAACGCCGTCCGATTCCCACTCGATATTGTAGTTGTTCCTTGTCTGCATAAGCTTGTCGCCCACGCGGAAGGTCCTGCCGCCGAACTGATGCTCGTGCCTGCCTTTTTCGCGCGGATTAAGGCGCTGCTGCAGTATCTTGTTTATATTTCCGGTGCCTGTTTCGCCCTTTCTTGACGGGCAGAGTATCTGAATATCGTCAACAGGCGAATAGCCGTACGCGTTCGGCAGGCGTGTTTCGGTAAGCTCGCATATTGTGTTTGCCGCGTCCGCGGGCAAAGCCCTTTCAAGAAAGAAAAAGTCCTTATCTTTTATGGTTAAATCCGGGTACTCGCCTCTTACTATTCTGTGCGCGTTGGAGACAATCATACTCTCCATTGCCTGCCTGAAAACCTCGTCAAGCTCGACTGTCGGTATGGCTTTGGACTCAATTATATCCTGGAGCACGTTTCCCGCGCCGACGGGCGGGAGCTGATCGCTGTCGCCTACCATAACAAGGCGGCAGCCTATGGGAAGCGCGGCAAGCAGAGCCGAAAAGAGCTGGATATCAACCATTGAAAGCTCATCAATTATTACGGCCTGAGCGGTAAGAGGATTATGCTTGTTGCGCTTGAATGTCGCTCTTTCCTCACCGTCCCACTCAACCTCGAGCAGGCGGTGGATGGTAGTGGCCTCCTTGCCCGTAAGCTCGCTCATTCTTTTGGCGGCTCTGCCCGTAGGCGCCGCCAGGGCAACCTCAAGCCCCAGGTCCTCAAAAACGCAGAGTATGCCCCTGAGAGTGGTGGTCTTGCCGGTGCCGGGTCCGCCCGTGAGCACGAGCATACCCTTTTCTACCGCAAGCCTGATAGCAAGGCGCTGCTTATCGTTATAGCACACGCCGCCGATAAGCTCCGCTCTTTTTATCTGCTCGTCAGTCTCCGGGAATGCCTTTGCGGCGTATCGTTTGTAAAAAAGCAGACTTTTTGCGGCGCTTCTCTCCGCCTCATAGATTTCGGGCAGAAAGACAAAATATCTGTTATACAGCTCCTCTATGATTATGCGCTTTCCCTCGGCAAGGTCGTCAATCGCTTTTTCGGCGTCATCCTCGCTGCAGAGCGCAAGGGATTGGCACGGGGCTATAAGACTTTCACGCGGCACGCAGGTGTGCCCCTGATTATTGAGATTGTGGCGCAGAATGTAAATAATGCCCTCGCGGATTTTGAACTCCCCGGCAGGAGCTTTTTCAAGAGAATCGGCAATACGGCAGGCTCTGTCGAAATCTATATTAAGCCCGGCGTTGCACAGCGAATACGGGTTGTTCTCTACCATTTCGGCGGATTTTGAGCCGTATTTGTTGAACACCCTGAGAGATTCGCTTGTGCTCAGCCCGTACTTTTCGAGAGCCATTACAGCGTTTCTCTCCTTTGACATGCGGCAGAACGCCTTTGAAATCTCCAAGGCTTTTTCGTGAGAAATGCCTTTTATGCGCGCAAGCCTTTCGGGGTAGAGCTCGAGCACCTCAAAAGTGCTGTCACCGAATTCGCTTACTATTTTCCGGGCGGTTTTCTCCTTAACTCCCTTTACTATGCCGGAGGAAAGGAATATCAGCATCTCATCCGCCGTTTCGGGTATTGAGGCTACCCAGCTCTCCACCTTGAACTGTTTGCCGAAGGTAGGATGCACAACCCAGTAGCCGCTGAATGTGATTTTTTCGCCGGGAAACACGTTTCCCAGTTCGCCTACAGCGGTAACACAGCCCTCTTCCTCACAGCTGAATTCAAACACAGTGAAGCCGTTTTCGCTGTTCTGAAAAGTAATGTTTTCAATTGTGCCTTCAATTGAGATTAACTCTTTTTCGTTTGAATTATCCATACTTTTTTATTATAAAAAATTGTGAGAAGGTCTGTAAGCCGAGTTCTGTCATTTAAGGCAATTATCTGTCTGGTCTTTGCATTGCTGCAAAGCTCAAGCCACCCGTCGGAGTATCGCCGAGCAAGCGCAGGGATTGAATCCCACCTCCGGTCGGTGTTGCTTCGGATAGGGTTTGCAGGGCCGTGACGTCTCCGCCACGCCGGTGAGCTCTTACCTCGCCTTTCCATCCTTACCTGTAAACAGGCGGTTTATTTCTGTTGCACTTTCCCTAAGGTCACCCTCGGCGGCCGTTAGCCGTTATCCTGCTCTGTGAAGCTCGGACTTTCCTCATACATAATGTACGCAACTGCCCAACCTTCTCACAATTTTTTATTTCAGTTATTTATCATTTCGATAAAGCGGTTTTCGTCAATCACTTCTATGCCCAGCTCACGGGCTTTGGTAAGCTTGCTGCCCGCCTCTTCGCCGGCAAGCACATAGGTGGTTTTTTTAGATACGGACGAGGCTGTTTTGCCGCCGTATTTTTCTATGATTTCGCTCGCCTCATTTCTCGAATAGGTGGGCAGAGTGCCGGTGAGCACAAAGGTCATGCCCGCGAATCTGTCGTCAATCTGCTCCTTGAGTGAGTTCATATTCACTCCGAGGCTCGCGAGCGCTTCAATCTCGCGGCGGGACTGCTCAACAGAGAAGAAATCAATCACACTCTGCGCCATAATTCCGCCGACGGTATCCGTCTGCGAGAGCGATTCAAGGTCGGCGTTCATAAGAGCGCCCATTGTGCGGAATCTGTCGGCGAGTATCTTGCCCGCCTTCTGCCCGATATGCCTGATTCCCAAAGCGAAAACAAGCTTTGAAAGATCGTTGCCTTTTGATCTCTCTATAGCGTCAATAAGATTCTGCGAAGATTTCTCCTTGAAGCCTTCAAGCGTGAGGAAGTCTTCTTTTTTGAGAGTGTATATATCGCTGACTTTATTAACGAGGCCTGCCTGAGTCAGTTTTTCGAGCACGGAATCGCCGAGGCCCTCAATATCCATAGCGTCTCTGGAACAGAAATGGATAAGATTGCGCAGAAGCTGTGCGGGGCACTCGGGGTTTACGCATCTGACTGCCGCCTCGCCCTCTTCGCGTATGACTTTCGCCGCACAGGAGGGGCAGACGCCCGGCAGAATATAGGGCTCGCTCCCGGGGGCGTGCGCCGTGACCCTGACAACCTCGGGAATAATTTCACCTGCCTTGCGTATCACAACGGTGTCGCCTATGCGCAGGCCTTTTTCGTCTATGAAATCCTGGTTGTGGAGAGTGGCTCTTGACACTGTGGAGCCGGAAATGAATACCGGCTCAAAGACAGCCGTGGGAGTGAGAACACCCGTTCTGCCGACTGTTACTTCAATATCGGTAACCTTTGTCTCCTTTTCCTCGGGAGGGTACTTGAAAGCGAGAGCCCAGCGCGGGAACTTTGCCGTGCTGCCTATCTGCTCTCTTTGCGCGAAGCTGTCCGTTTTGATTACAGCGCCGTCGGTGTCGTAAGCGAGGGACGCGCGCATGCCGCCTATCTCCTCAATCTGCTCAACAAGCTCATCTATGGTTTTAACCTTGTTGCATATGGGAATTGTCCTGAAGCCGAGTTCCTTCATAAACTCAACCGATTGCTTGTGGCCGGTGATACCTTCTTCGCTGCAGCGCTGAATATTGAACACGAATATATCAAGCTCTCTGGACGCCGTTATCCCGGGATTTTTTTGTCTGAGAGAGCCTGCCGCCGCGTTGCGCGGATTTTTGAAAGTCTTTTCTCCGTTTTCCTCCTGCTTTTCAACAAGCCGGGCAAAGACCTTGCGCGGCATAAAGACCTCGCCTCTGACTTCTATAAACGGGATGTCTCTCTTAAGACGCAGAGGTATTGATTTAATGGTGCGCAGATTTGCCGTGACATCTTCTCCGACGTTGCCGTCACCTCTTGTGGAGCCTCTTACAAACACGCCGTTTTCATATTCGAGAGCTACCGACAGGCCGTCAATCTTGGGCTCAACGGCATATTCCGCGCCGGGAAACTCCGCTTTTATTCTTGCGTCAAACGCTCTCACCTCATCGAGGCTGAAGGCGTCCTGTAGGCTCTCAAGAGGCACGGTATGTGTTACCGGCTCAAACATACCCTGCGCGCTGCCGCCGACTCTCTGTGTGGGGGAATCGGGCGTTATCAGTGAGGGAAACTGCGTTTCAATAAGCACCAGCTCACGCTGGAGCTTATCATATTCATCATCCTCTATTTCGGGGCTGTCTTCAACATAATATTTACGGCTGTGATAGTTGAGCAGGTCGCGAAGCTCACGGGCTCTCACCATCGCCTCAAGCATTTCCATTTATTCACCCTGTTTCATAATAAGCGTTAATCGTATTAACTTATTTATTATATTATATTGCCGTAAAAAATGCAAGGAAAAGAGATAAGGGTATTTTTCATCCCGTTTTTTCTCTTAAGCCTTGCCCGCGGCGCGCCCTTATGATATAATCACCTTGTAAAACAGTAAGGAGAGATACCATGTCCAAAAAATCGGGAATCATTGTTTCAATCCTCTGCGTTGCCGCTCTGCTGATTTCGGCAGTTTCTCTTTATTTCTCGGTGTGCGCGCCAAAAAGCAATGACGCTCAAAGCACCGCCGTTTCTCAGGAAGAAGCCGACACACAGTATGTGCTCTACCTCGGCACAAACGACAAAGACACCAACGAGCCTGTGTTCGCGCCCGATGAGGCAAAAGCGCAGGCGGAAAAAATCCTGCTTGAGCATTTCGGCGGCTACACCATACAGGAAGCCAAAGGCGGATGGATTGATAACGGCAAGACCTACACGGAATATACGCTTGTAATCTATCTGAGCGACACCGACATTGACAGCGTTCACGCCGCTGTCGCCGATATGATAAAAGTATTTAATCAGAGCTCCGTGCTTATACAGGCAAACAAGACCGTAACAGAATTCTACGAGGGATAACCGAAACTATGAGAGTAATAAAACCCGGCGAAAAGCTCAGCACAAAGGAGCTTCGATTTTTCGCGAAGATGGCGGGGCGGGCCTATGTGAACGATCCCGTGCATTCCTATGCCACAAAGAACCCCGAAAGGCGGGTCAGATTTGTCTATCACTTTATGATGGAGCGTCTGAACACCTCAAACGGAGAGGACTATTTTTACATTGACGATGATAACAGGGGTATGTGCGTGTGGAGAAAAGCGCACAATGAATACGGCGTGATTGATTTTCTGAAATGCCCCGACTGGCTGTATCTTTACTGGTTCTGGCCGAACACCCTGCGCACTCTCTTCGCATACGCTCCGCTGGATGTGAAGGTGTTTGACGAAGATACGTGGATTATATCCCCCGTTTTTGTTGACCCGGAGCATCAGGGCAAGGGCATAGCGACAGAGCTGATAACGGAAAGCATGAAGGAGCTCGCGCAGAAGGGTTATAAATTC
The DNA here is from genome assembly GCA_016282855.1 of Clostridiaceae bacterium. Lineage (GTDB taxonomy): Bacteria > Bacillota > Clostridia > Oscillospirales > Acutalibacteraceae > CAG-177. The sequence continues at coordinate 8,230 of JAEELT010000029.1, forward strand.
GGCCTTGAAGCGCAGGATGAAAAGAATGTGGCTTATTACAAAAAGCTCGGCTTTGAAATTATCGGCGAAACAGAGTATAAAAAAGGCAAAATAAAACATTATTATATGATTTATAAAGAAAACAGTAATTAAATAATTTAAAAACGGGCACCGTGAGGTGTCCGTTTTTTGCTTAATAAATACTATGAGTATAACGGCATTTCGGATATGACGAGCATCCGTAAAACTGACCGTTTTTCCCGTTTCTTATCAAAAGTTTTCCTCCGCAGACGGGGCATATTCCTTCTGAGACTTTTTTCTCTGCTTCAGTCTTTTTGCTGTTTGCTTCGGCATTATGGGCTTTGCGCGATTCTCTGTCATCAATGCTTAATGAAATCAATCTTTCTCTGATAGAATCAACCGTTTCCGGTGAGAGAGAGATTTCAGCCTCTGTCCGAAGAATAGTCGCTGCAATTTCACTGTAATAAATCACCGGCGTTTTTTCTGCTTTTACATTAAGTTTTGCTTTTTCGGGAAAAGCAATGACAGAATAAAACTTCAATGGTGAAAAGCCCGAAAGCGCTTTTTCGAGCGCTTTTATGTGCCCGTAGTTTTGAAAAACCGGGTTTTTAAACGAATGTTTATTACCGTAAATATTTTGAGTCCATTCGGAACTTTTTTCACTGCCCGAAATAATGCCGCTGTAATTCTTAGTTTCAATTACAAAGATACCTTTGCAGCTTAACACAACATGATCAATCTGTGATGTGAAGCTTTCTTCAGCAGGCAAAAGCAAATCATTTATCAGCTTATATTCATTTTCGGGAAGCACCGACAAGCTTTTAGCAACGGATTTCTCACCTGCTCTTCCCTTGAATCTCGGGCTGTTGATAATAAGGCGGGCAGCAAACACAATAAGCACTAGCAGCCACAGCCACCAGAATCTGAAGAAAACAGGCAAAATGCTTTTTATGGTTTCTTTTAGAATTTCAAAAGCGGGGTTTGCAGTCATAATCATCAAAATAATCACTCCCCGGTTTTACTCTACCGTAAAACCTATCGTTCTGTAATTGAGCGGAGTAACGTTGTTCATTGCGTAAACAACGGTAACCTCGGCATAGCCTTTATCTCCGGTGTTTCTGATTTTAACCGGTATGCGAGCTGTTTCGCCGGGGGCAATTTTCACGCCGAAAGCTCCGGTGTCGGCTTTTATATCCGCGCCTTTCGCCTTCACAGCAAGCACCCTGAGATTCGCCTTGCGCATCACGTTTTTCACAAGCAGAGTGTCAGTGTTTTCATCTATAAAGCCCGGCAGGGTGCCGCCGAATGAATAGACAAGAGATTTTGACGGATTTTCCGAAAGCAGAAACTGCGGAAACTCCGGGTCGGAATAAACATCGCTGATTGTGTGCGTGAGCACAAGACGGGCTGTCAGATACTTCGTGTTTTCGCTGAAATAGGTCCAGGCGTGATAGTTGCCGTCGGAAAACCAGGTGTTATCCGGCAGATAGGCGGCGGAGGCGTCAACAGTCCTGTCCGGCGAAATCTTGTTTTTGCCGCCGCAGGGATTTTTCTGCACGTAGCCGGCGTCAAAATGCTCCCCGAAGGGCGGGCAGCAGGCTCCCGTGGCGCTGTAAACCGGGATAATGGCATCGGAGTAATCGAGCGAGCCGCTCGCAATTCTGTCACCGGAGCCGGTTATGATAGATATATTCATCCCGCGCGCGCTGCACTCCCTGAGCTTTTCGCCGACAGTCGGAAGAATTTCATAGTGGAAACGGTCGCTCTGCCTTACAAGCGGGGCGCACTCGGGAGAGGAGAGATACTCGGCTTTGCACGCCTCGTATTCGGCCGAGGGTACAAAGTCCCATATACTCGGCCAGTATCCCATAAGCTCTCTCACATTGGGTACAAGAGCGTTGAGAATTTTATCAAGGAAACCGAGGGAGGTCGCCTTGAGAAGCCACTCATAATCCTCCTCGGTATAGGTTACCTGCTCCACCATTTTCACTATGGTCTGCTCCTGAGCTTCAACCTTTCTGAGAAGCAGGTCGCTTGCGAGCGCCGAGCCTCCTATTGCGGGCGACGAAAGCACCACATTATCGGCAGCCATTTTATCGCCGTAAAGGGCGAGATAGGTAGCGGCAATCTGCCCGCCGTGGCTTATGGCGTAAATATTAACCTTATCCTTACCGGTGTATTTCTTAACTGCCTGAATGTAGGAATCAAGCTGATTTGCGAGGCTTTCCGCGCCCATACGCCAGTCAATATTGAAATTATAAAGATTCTCCTTGCCTACATAATCTTCGTATATACCCGCCATCTCTCGGTCGTGGCGGCAGAAATCGTTGTCTGTATCGCTGAGCCATTGGCTGTTGGTGGTTTCGGGAGTTGTGTAATACGGGTGAATATCATAAACGCTCGTGCCGTCGGGGTTGCAGGCCATATACGGCCAGGTGCGGTTTATCTCCTCACCGAGCACTTTAGCTATAAGCTTCGCGTTGCCCAGAGTAAGGGCTCCGAGCCCCAGCCCGATTTCGGCAATTCTTTTAAGCAGATTCGGCCCGAGCTCATCAAGGGTGATGCCCGCCCAGGCGCATTCACCTGTTTCGGGGCTGTCGCCGTAATAAAGCCGGCAGCCGCTGTAGCCGGGCAGCATAACTATGGGATAATCCGTGATTTCCCCGGCAATCTCTATCTCGGGATTATCCGAAACAGCCGCATACCCTGCCATACCCGGAAGGCAGGCAAGCAGAGCGGCGCACAGGAAAAAGCACAGAATCTTTTTGGATATTATTTTTACTCTCACTTAACTTTACCTACCTTTTTCCAGAGTCTTTCGGCAATCTGAGCCCATACGGGGAATGCTTCGGGGGATTTAGGGAAGTTCATATAATGGGTCCTGAGCTCAAAGGCGAGCCTTGCCCCCGAAATAACCGCTCCCATGGTTTTAAGAGAAACTCCCCTGCGCGAAAGCCCGCTTATCACCTTCACCGCGGTCTGAATCGCGTCCTTCGGGGTAACATCGCCGTTATTGAGAAATTTTTCGTTGAATATAATTCTGTTTCTGAAACAGTATTCAAGCTCATCATCCGTTACGCAGCTTACAAGCTTTGTAAGGAAGGCGCGAACAAGAGCAAAATCCGCCCCCTGAGCGCGGTTATATCTGCAGTTTATTTCCCAGAGAGTCTCCTTATCTGTCCTGCCCTGCCTGAGAGCCGAATGGAGCACATCCGCAGCGATATCCAGCATAACCATGCTTGAGGTCACGCCCTCCCCGCAGTCCGGCTTGGTAAGGCAGGCGGCGTCACCCGCGGCAATGAAATTATCCGCCACAAGCGAGTAGGGCGGTCTTCTGTAAGGTGTTACGCCCTTTTCGGTTTTAATAAGCTCAAATTCCCCGTGAGATGAAACGCTGTCGAGCTTCGCGGCGTCTCTCTCCGCTTTTTCGTAGCTGCCGGAAGCCCCGGTGCCGATAATCTTTTCTGTATTATCCTGTGAAAAAGGAGCATACCACGATTTGGTATTGAGCCAGAATGTGTTCATCTGCTCACTGTCAAACTTCGCGTATCTCAGAATTACAAAAAGCAGGTCCTCATCTTCAATTCTGAAATTTTCAACTCCGTAACCGTTGGGGAGAGCGCGCCTTGCCGCCGACGCTATGCCGGAGCAATCAACAGCAACCCTGCATTTGTCTTCGGTTATTCCGCCGGGTGTTGAGTACCTTATGCCGGAAATGGCTCCGCCTGAAAAGGTAAACTCCTCAAACGAGGCTTCATAGACTATTTCCGCCCCCGCTTCCTCAGCGAGCTTTGCCATCAGTGCAACATACTCCTTCATATGAAGCCCCACTGTTTCCGCGCTCGTGTTTACATGGTATTTGTTTGACGGGGAGGAAAAATGATTCTCGGTGAATTCAAAGGCCCACGCGGGGTCCCCCTCGTGAACACAGGGGATATCAAACTTGATGAAATCGGAGCGGGTCACGTGAAAGATATCCATTTTGGTGCCCGCTTTTTCCCTTGGCAGCTTCTCAATCACCTTTACGGAATAGCCCCTTTTTGCCATCTTGCGCGCAAGATAGAGGCCGGATGTTGCCGCGCCGACAATTATTAAATCGTAAGAATTCATTTTGCACACCTCAAAAAGCTCCTGCTGAAGTTCTTTTTTATCATTTTAACATTTGAAAGCGGAATTGTCACTAAGTAAAAGAAAAAAATCCGCACTGTTGCGGCGGATAGCCGAAAAACAATGCGGATTATATTCACTTATGAAATCAGGACTTGAATTTATCTGTGAACTTGCTCTTTTTGGACTTTGAGGCGGGAGCACCTCTCTTCACTCCGAGGGATTTTTCAAGCTCGCTGATAAGCTCTCTCTGCTTTTCGTTGAGCTGGGTAGGCACATCTACTATGATGTGAACAATCTGGTCGCCCTTCGATTTGCTGTTGACCACGGGGATGCCCCTGCCTCTGAGCTTGAAGTCATCACCGGACTGAGTACCAGCGGGTATATCAATCATAACATCGCCGTCGAGCGTGGGAATCCTGATTTTGTCGCCGAGCGCAGCCTGGGTAAAGGCGATATGCTGCTCAAGATGTACATTGTAATCCTCGCGGGTAAAGTACGGGTGAGGTCTTACAAACACCGCAACTCTCAGATCGCCTGCGGGTCCGCCGTTTCTGCCGGCGTTGCCCGCGCCGCTCACCGCAAACATCTGCCTGTTGTCTATGCCGGCGGGGATGTTTACCTCCACGCTTGTTCTCTTTGACATTCTGCCCTGACCGTGGCACTTTGAGCAGGGGGTTTCAATCACGCTGCCCTTGCCGCCGCACTTGGGACAGGCCTTCTGGGTCTGAATTGTTCCGAAAAGCGAATTCTGAGTTACGGAGATATAGCCCCTGCCGTTACAATCCGGGCAGGTCCGTCTGCTTGTGCCGGCGGCGGCGCCGCTTCCGTGGCAATCCGGGCAGGTTTCAACCCTGTTGACCTCCACGGTGCGCTTGCATCCCTTAGCCGCCTCCTCGAAGGACACGGTAACCTTGGTCTGGATATCCTCGCCTCTCTGAGCCGCGTTGGGATTGCTCCTCTGACCGCCGAAGCCGCCGAATCCTGAGCCGAAGAACGAGCCGAAAATGTCGCCGAGATCCACATCGAAGCCGCCGAAGCCTGAGCCGCCCTGACCCGCGCCGAAGTTGGGGTCAACGCCCGCGTGGCCGAACCGGTCGTAGCGCTCTTTCTTCTCGCTGTCCGAAAGGACTTCGTAAGCCTCGTTCACTTCCTTGAACTTTGCTTCGGCATCCTTGTTGTCGGGGTTGAGGTCGGGATGGTATTTCTTCGCCATCTGCCGGTATGCTTTTTTTATTTCTTCATCGGATGCTCCTTTTTTTAAGCCGAGCACCTCATAATAATCTCTTTTGTTTTCCAAGGAAATTCTCCTAACTCATCACCGGCAGGAAGCGGGTGATTACTGATTGTCGGCGTCCGTGAAATCGGTGTAGCCGTCATCGGCTCCGGGGGCTGCTCCGAAATCGGGCTGACCTTCCGCTCCGCCTGCCGCCTGATACATTTTCTGGCTGATTTCGTAGAATTTGGCGGTGAGCTCGTCCTTCTTTGATTTGATAGCCTCAATGTCGCTGCCCTTGATTGCCTCTTTGAGAGCCTCAATCTTTTCATTGAGAGCGGCTTTGTCGGCCTCGTCGAACTTGTCGCCGTTTTCGTTCAGGAGCTTCTCGCTCTGGTAAACCATCTGATCAGCTTCATTGCGGGTGTCAACCTCTTCGCGGCGTTTCTTATCTTCCTCAGCGAACTGCTCAGCCTCTTTGACGGCCTTGTCAATATCCTCTTTGCTCATATTGGATGAAGCGGTAATGGAGATTGACTGCTCCTTCTGAGTGCCGAGATCCTTTGCCGAAACGTGAACTATGCCGTTTGCGTCTATATCGAATGTAACCTCTATCTGAGGCACGCCGCGGCGGGCGGGAAGAATGCCGTCGAGGCTGAAGATGCCGAGGGTCTTATTGTCCCTTGCGAACTCTCTCTCACCCTGGAGCACGTGCACCTCAACGCTGGGCTGGTTGTCAGCGGCCGTTGAGAAAATCTGGCTCTTCTTTACGGGGATAGTGGTGTTTCTGTCAATAATCTTGGTGTTAATGCCGCCCATCGTTTCAATACCGAGTGAAAGCGGAGTAACATCAAGCAGGAGAAGGCCGGTAACCTCGCCGCCGAGCACGCCTGCCTGAATAGCGGCGCCGATTGCAACGCACTCGTCGGGGTTTATGCCCTTGAAGGGCTCAAGGCCCATATACTTCTTGACAGCGTCCTGAACCGCGGGGATTCTTGATGAACCGCCGACCATAAGCACTTTATTGATTTCGCTGTTCTTAAGGCCGGAGTCTGACATTGCCTGACGCACGGGACCCATTGTGGCCTCAACAAGGTCTGCGGTAAGCTCGTTGAACTTTGCTCTTGTGAGCGTGGTTTCAAGATGCTTGGGGCCTGTGGCATCCGCGGTGATATAGGGAAGGCTGATTGAGGAAGAGGTAACGCCGGAAAGCTCAATCTTGGCTTTTTCGGCGGCTTCCTTGAGCCTCTGCATTGCCATCTTGTCGCTTCTGAGATCGAAGCCCTGGTCTTTCTTGAACTCGTCAACAAGCCAGTCGATAATTCTCTGGTCGAAGTCATCGCCGCCCAGACGGTTGTTGCCGGCTGTGGCAAGCACTTCCTGAATACCGTCGCCCATATCGATGATGGAAACATCGAATGTGCCGCCGCCGAGGTCAAAGACCATAACTTTCTGCTCGGTTTCCTTATCTACGCCGTAAGCAAGAGCCGCGGCTGTAGGCTCGTTGATGATTCTCTTTACATCAAGGCCCGCGATTTTGCCGGCGTCCTTGGTAGCCTGTCTCTGAGAGTCGGTGAAGTAAGCGGGCACGGTGATAACCGCTTCCGATACCTTTTCGCCGAGATATGCTTCTGCGTCAGCTTTGAGCTTCTGAAGAATCATGGCTGAGATTTCCTGCGGGGTGAACTTCTTGCCGTCGATGTCTACCTTGTAATCGGAGCCCATCTGCCTCTTTATGGACGAAACCGTCTTATCGGGGTTGGTGATTGCCTGTCTCTTGGCAACCTGACCGACCATTCTTTCGCCGTTTTTGCCGAACGCGACCACGGAAGGCGTGGTCCTGGAGCCCTCGGCGTTTGCGATAACTACGGGCTCGCCGCCCTCGATAACTGCCACGCATGAATTGGTGGTGCCTAAATCGATACCTATAACTTTTGACATAATATATTCCTCCTCTGAAGGTAAAATTACTTATTTATGTGTTGGCTACTTTGACTGTGGCTTCGCGGATTATACGCTCGCCGAGCCGGTAGCCCTTACTGAATACCTGCGCTATTGTGTTTTCTCCGTAATTGTCATCCTGCACGACCATAACCGCCGAATGGAGCGAGGGATCAAATGTGTCCCCCTCTTCGCCGAAGCTCTCAACTCCGAATTTTTCAAGGACTTTCAGAAACTGACCGAATATGATTTCAACGCCTTTTTTGTAGCCGTCAAAATCCGCCTCGGAGTTCATTGCCGCCCTCTCGAAATTATCGAGAATCGGCAGTATTTGCTCTATAACCTCCGCCTTTGAGGATGAGTAAATATCAGATTTTTCTTTTTGTGAGCGCTTGCGGAAATTGTCATACTCCGCGCACAGCCTGAGATATTTATCTTCCTTTTCTTTCAGCTGCTCCTCAAGCTCCTGCTCTCTCGTCTTTTCCTCCGGCTTTTCTTCCTGCGCCGCCTCAGCCTGAGCCTCTTCCTCTTTTGCTTCGCTCTGAGCCTCGGGAGCCGTATTGTCTTTTTTATTTTTTTCTTCTTTCATTATGAATACCTCTCTATTCTTCGAGCGCCTGAGTAATGAGCCGCCCCACGATGTCTGTCATATATTTTATGCTCGGGATTATTGTTTCATAATCCATTCTTGTGGGGCCTATAACACTGATTGTGCCGGTATCATCACCGTTGACGGAGTATTTTGATACGATAACGCTTGAGCTCTCAAGCTGCTTGTATTTATTTTCGGACCCTATACGGACATCAAAAGCTCCCTTTGAGGAGTTGATGACATCTGTCAGCGGTTCGCTCTTGCTGAGAAACTCGAGCAGCGCCACCGCGCCGGAGCCGTAATCCTTGAACGAGAGCAGGTTTGAACTGCCGCCGAGCACCAGCCTTGAATCCCCGACGCTGTCCGCCAGTTCGCTGACCGCGGCGAGCAGAGGAAGCATTGTGAAGTAATCCCCCTCAATTGCCGCCGTAAGGGTCTGGATGTAGGCGGGAGTAATTTCAACCGCCGGTTTGCCTATAATAAAGGTTTTGGCTATTCCGTAAAACTTTTCAAGCACCGACGGGGTGATTTCGGTGTCGGACCGGCAAAGACGGCTCTTGAGAATACCGTTTGAGGTGAGAAGCACCATCATAACGGAGTAAACGCCGACGGGAACAACCTCTATTTTTCTGATAAGAGTCATTTCCCCGACGGGGGCCGTGGAGACTGTGGCGCATTTGGTGAGATTTGCGAGAATCTCTCTGGACTTTGCAATCAGCTTCTCAGGGTCGCCCACCGCGGAGGAAACTCCGGCGTCTATGAGCCGCTTTGTGAGCTCATCAACCTCGCGGGTTTTCATCAGGTGGTCCACATAGTATCTGTAGCCCTCCTGAGTGGGAATTCTGCCGGCCGAAGTGTGCGGCTGCTCAAGAAAACCCATGGAATCAAGCTCGTTCATTTCATTTCGCACCGTTGCGGAGGATACCGACATGCCGGCAGCGTTTATAAGACCCTTGGAGCCTACGGGCTCGCCTGTTTTGATATAAAGCTCAACCACATTTGCAAGTATCTGCTTTTTGCGCTCACTGAGCTGAACATTTTCTTTTTGCTCCGACATATTTATCCCTCCTTTCCGGATGAGTGCCAAAATTAGCACTCGAATCGGCAGAGTGCTAATTCTTGATGTTATATTATACCTTCCTCCCCGTTTTGTCAATAATTCAATTGTAAACACTTTGTTAATTCCGAAATAATCACGCTTGCCCTTTCCCTGAAGGCCTGCGGAATAATTATCGGGGACCGCGGATTGAAAACCCGCGGTCCCTTTGACAATCTGTTATTTTATTTAATTCCTGATAAACCGGCTTTAGTCTCAATCCGCCAGCTCAAAGGTGTATTCGGAGTTCACATACCAGTTGCCGGTCAGGTAGTTTATCGGCCTTAATATGACCTTGCTGTCATACACTTCCATCTGAGCGCCGAGGCCGGACCAGGTGATGCCGTACTGATTTATAATGCCGTAGGTGGGCAGGCTTATGTATGTTACGCCGTTTACCTGCTCGGCAAGAGGCATTTCATACTTTTCGCCGACATATTCGTTCCTTATGCCGCCGTGCATGTGCCCGCTGATGTAAAAGACATTGCTGTACTTTTCGAGAATCGCTTTCACGGGGTATTCATCCTCTGCTATGCCGCTGCCGTCCCAGATTATATCCTCACCGTTTATGCCGTCAAGAGGCCAGTGGCAGCATACGAAAACCGGCTTGCCTTCCGCCGTGCCCAAAGCGAGCTGCTCATCGAGAAAATCGAGCTGCGCCTGAGTCATGCTGATTGCGTCCCAGTGCCCGCCGTCAACAACCTCATCGCCTATAACAATAAACTTATATCCGTTTATATCTATTGCGTAATAGTTGGATTCGCAATTATCGCCGTAAAACTCATTATGATATTTCACGATATTTGCGAGGGCTTCCTCACGGCTGATGTCGGTAACATCTCTGTCACCCGCGTGGCCGATGTCGTGGTTGCCGGCAACAACAACCGCCTGACCCGGGCAGTATTCGCCGATAATATCATAAAACTTCGCAAGGGATGGCTCGTCCGCGTAATTGGTGAGGTCGCCGCAGATAACCACCCCGTCAACAGGAGCCTTTGACTTGCTCATTCTTTTAAAGCCCTGTTTTATAAAACCCGAGCGGAAAGGATAATCCGCCTCAATATGAGTGTCGGATATGAGCTCCATATTGAGCAGGCAGTTATCTTCCTTTGTGTCCATTACGGGCATGGAAATACCTTTGTAGGGAATAAGTGTCATAAACAGCGCCATAAGAAACGCCTGCGCCTTGAAAATAAATTCTGAAAAGTCCATAAGAAGCCTCCGGTATTTAGTTTATTTTATTTTACTGCACGGGCTCTTCAAAATCAAGCACAAAATCAGTGTTGCCGTCAAATCTGCCGGAGAAGAGCATCACGCTGCCGTCCCCTTCGTCAAGCGTCAGCTCAAATATATCCTTCACGGAAATCTCAGTGCCGTCACACGCAATGAGGGCACCGTTAATCTTATCGATTTTTTCAATCGTTTTTGAGGCGGTGATATATCTGCCGCCCTTCTTTTTGCCGTCCGGTATGAAATACTCAACAATAACCCGCGGCCTGCGGCGTATGTTGTCGGAAATGATTTTTACAGTGTCGTTTATCGTGCTTCGCTTGTCTTCGGATATTTCGGCGGGGGCTTCGGTGTAGCGCGCGGTTTCGTCAATCATACCCTCATACCCTGTGAGCGCGGCAAAGGGTGCAAACTGAGCCGCTCTGTCACGCAGGCTCATCCGGTTATGCGTGCGCGAGCCGCTGTATTCCATATACATTATATCCGTATAATCCTGCATTGTTTATCCCCTGTGTCCTCCTACCGAGCCGTTTCTCTCTATGGCTGTGGCGTCCTGCTCAAAATCGTGCGCCTTGAGTATGGCGTTTCTGCCGTATTTATTCTTTATGCCTATTATTGTATCCTGTATGGCGCGTTCTTTTTCTCTTTTCTCTTTTTCCCCGGCAAGCTCCTCTTCTCTGCCGAAATTCTCAAAGAAGTTAAGCTGCTCATATTCGCGTTCCTTTACGGCGCTTTCGGGGGTTATATGGTTGGCAACCACATAAATGCGCCTGACTGTCAGATCCCTTTGCGTGATGCTCTCAAAAAGCTGCACGGTCTTTTCGAGAATCAGCTTTGAGGAGCTCGTGAAGCAGCCGAGGTTAATTGAGCCGTGTGACTTTTCCGGGGCAGGTCTGCCGTAATAATCCGTTTTTATCTGCCTTGTGCATTTGCCGCTTTTCACATTCTCGGTATCATAGCAAACGGTGAGCACAATCTGATCTGTCACGAGCCGTTTCTCGACTATTTCGAGCACCAGCTTGTCGGTCATTTCCTTGCAGATAAGCTCAGCTTTTTCAAAAGGATAGGGGTGCTTGAGCACCTGCCCTGACGAGAGCGAATGTGTTTCGGGCATATAGCTCTTTATCTCTTTCATCCCTACCGGCTCATAGCCCCAGGCGTGGTCAATCAGCAGCTCGGTATTTATGCCGAAAAGCTTATACAGCATTTCTTCGTTTCCGAGCGAGCAGCGGGCAACATCGCCCATGGTGAAAATTCCTCTGTCCTCAAGCTTTTTTGAGTATCCTCTGCCTATGCGCCAGAAATCCGTAAGCGGCCGGTGATTCCACAGCTTCTCTCTGTAGCTTATCTCATCAAGCTCGGCAATTCTCACACCGAATTCATCCGCCTGCATGTGCTTCGCTTCTATATCCATAGCAATTTTTGAAAGATAGAGGTTTGTGCCTATGCCCGCCGTGGCGGTTATCCCCGTCTCGGAGTAAACCTCTTTAACGAGCATACGGGCAAATTCATCGGCCTGTTTATTGTAAAGAGCGAGATAATCCGTGGCGTCTATGAAAACCTCATCTATCGAATAAACGTGAATATCCTCCGGGGCAATAAACCTGAGATAAATATCATATATCTGCGCACTCACCTGCATATATTTGTGCATCTGCGGCACGGCGGTGATATAGCCGAGCCTGAGCGAAGGGTCGGCTTTAAGCTCTCTGTCGGAAAAGGATTCGCCGGTGAACCTCCTGCCGGGAGCGTCGCACAGCCGCAGGGCGTTCACTTCGTTTATGCGCTGAACTGCCTCAAACAGGCGCGCCCTGCCCCCTATGCCGTGCGCCTTTAGCGAAGGGGTCACGGCAAGGCAGATAGTCTTTTCGGTGCGTGAAAGGTCGGCAACCACCAGATTCGTGTCAAGCGGGTCAAGCCCGCGCTCTACACATTCCACGGACGCGTAAAACGATTTCAGGTCAATCGCAATATATTTTCTGCCGGAATTCATCCCTTCACCTCCCTTGGACATCGTGTCCACAGATATATAATACATATTTTTCGCGATTTGTCAAGAGCGGCAAAGGGTTGCTTGACATTCCCGTTTATTTCGTGTAAAATGCGTGAGTCAGTTCGAAACCATCCTGACGTTAAACAAAACTAAGGAGACAATTTAATATGAAAAACAAAAACAAGTTTATTGCGTGTGCGGCGCTGATTGCCGCGCTTTATGCAGCGCTCACCTACACGCAGGCCTTTCTCCTGCCCGGCACCACCAATATGGCCGTGCAGTTCAGAGTGTCCGAAGCACTCAACGTGCTCGCGCTCTTCACACCCGCGGCAATACCGGGCCTCACCATCGGCTGCATTATATCCAATATTTACAGCATCGGTTCGGGCCTTCCGCTCGATATGATTTTCGGCTCTGTTGCCACTCTCGGCGCCACTCTCTGCATATATTTGCTCAGGAACGCAAAGATAGGGAAATATCCCCTGTTCGCAATGCTTATGCCCGCGCTCTGGAACGGCGTGATAGTCGGCTGGGAAATTGAGCACTTTTTTATAGACGGCGACTTTACCTGGGTCGGCTTCCTTACTCAGGGCGGTCTTGTCGCGCTCGGCGAGCTCGGCGTGATGTTTGTGCTCGGCACTCTGCTCTACTTCGTGATTGTCGGGAGAGGGCTGGATAAAAAGTTTTTCAGCATAAAACTCAGATAAAACGCACCATACCCGCTTCGCCGGTGCAGCGAGGCGGGTATTTTTTTGCGCCAAAATGTTTGCATTATTATTATATATGTGATATAATAAAACAGAATAATTTATAAGGGGTTTGTTATGTCCGGCAAAAAGGGTGAAATAGTTTTTAATATTGCCAGGCTGCTGAATGTTGCGTTTATCGTTTACTCGATTTATTACTGCTTCGTTCGGTTCTATAACCCTATGCTCCCCGAGTACTATTACTGGAAGGGTCAGCTGATGATTTCGGCGGTGTTCACCTTCCTTTACCTGATGTTTGCCGATATTTATGACGCTTTTGACATACGCACGGGCAGGATTTCCGAGATACTTTACGGGCAGATTATCGCGCTGCTCATGTCAGATACAATAATGTATCTCATCATCGTTTTCATTATGAAGAGATTTCCAACCATAGTGCCGGCGCTTGTTACGCTCGCGGCGCAGATTGCGTTTCTCGTGCTGTGGTCGTTCGTTTCAAAGCGGGTTTACATTGCCGCGGTGCCGCCGCTCAGAACAGCCGTTGTGTGCGACAGCGATGCGGGGCTTGATTCCATCATAAAGAGCCACAACCTTGACTTTCAGTTTGAAGTGAAGGCCACGCTGGACTGCGGCGAGTGCGCCGGAAATATCGGCTGTCTCTCCGGCTTCGAGGCGGTTTTTCTCAGCGCCTCGGGCAAAAACAAAGACGCCATACTGAAATACTGCATTGAAAACGGCATACGCGTTTTCTTCATACCGGAAGTCGGCGATATGTTTGTTTACGGCTCAGAGAAGAAGCATATGCTTCACCTGCCTGTTTTTGAGGCGGGCAGATATAATCCGCCGCTTGTGTTTCTTTTTGTCAAGCGCTTTTTCGATGTTGTTTTTTCGCTTTTGTTCATTCTCATTCTCTCGCCGTTTATGCTCATAATCGCTCTGGCGGTCAAGCTCTGCGACGGAGGTCCCGTTTTTTACAGGCAGACGCGCCTGACTCAGAACGGCAGGGAATTCCGCATAATCAAATTCCGCTCGATGCGTGTTGACGCCGAAAAAGGCAAGGCCGTCCTCTCAACGGGTTACAATGATGACCGCATCACGCCCGTAGGCAGGGTGATACGCAAAATCCGCGCGGATGAGCTGCCGCAGCTTTTTAACATTCTTTCGGGCTCAATGTCTTTCGTCGGCCCGCGCCCCGAAAGGCCCGAGATAGCGGAGGGATACTGCCGCGAGCTGCCCGATTTTTCGCTTCGTTTGCAGGCGAAGGCCGGGCTCACGGGCTATGCCCAGGTTTACGGCAAATACAACACCACACCCGCGGATAAGCTCAAAATGGACCTTATGTATATCGCCCGCCCCTCAATCGCGGAGGACTTCAGGATTTTATTTGCTACACTCAAGATAATCTTCTCACCCGAAAGCACAGAGGGGTTTGAAAGCACAGAGGCGGAGAAAAAATAACGCTATGAAAAAAGTATTGTTTGTCGCAACAGTAGTCAAAACACATATAATGGAGTTTCACCTGCCCTACCTCAAAGCGCTCAAGGAAGATGGGTGGGAAACTGCCGTTGCCGCGCGCAATGACTATGAGGACCCCGATGACTGCGTGATACCGCACTGCGATGATTACATCAGCATTGAATTTGAGAGAAATCCGTTTAAGCCTCAGAATATAAAAGCATACCGGGCACTGAAAAAACTGATTGAAAAAAATGATTATGATGTGATTCACTGTCACACTCCCGTCGGAGGAGCGCTTGCCCGCCTTGCCGCGCGCAAAGCGAGAAAGCGCGGCACAAAAGTTTTTTACACCGCTCACGGCTTCCATTTCTGCAAGGGAGCGCCGCTTAAGAATTGGCTCATTTTTTACCCGGCGGAGAAGTTTCTCTCTCGCTTCACGGATGTGCTTTTCACAATCAACAAAGAAGATTACAGCCGCGCCCTGAAGTTTCACGCAAAAGAAACGGTTTATGTGCCGGGCGTAGGTGTTGATATTGAAAAATTCAGGAATACAGCCGTTGACCGCGATGCCAAAAGGGCTGAAATCGGCGTGCCGGAAGACGCCTTTATGCTGCTATCTGTTGGTGAATTTATTAAAAGAAAAAATCACGAGTTGATAATCCGCGCGCTCAAAGAACTTGACAGCCCAAATATTCACTACGCGCTTGCCGGCTCGGGCGAACTTGATGAATATCTCAAAAATCTTGCCGTTTCGCTCGGCGTTGAAAACCGGGTGCATTTTCTCGGCTACAGAAAAGATGTTGCTCAGTTATACAAAACCGCGGATGTGCTTGTGCATCCATCTTATCAGGAAGGCTTGCCCGTTGCCGTTATGGAAGCGCTCGCAAGCGGCCTGCCCGTGATTGCCACAAAAATTCGCGGCAGCGCTGACCTGATTGAAGACGGCGTGAACGGCTATCTGATTGATAACAGCGTGCCTTCACTCTGTGAAAAGATAAGAGAATTTACAGACAAAGAAAGCGCAGGCAAAGCGGCCGCTGTTTTACCTGCGAAATATGATGTGAAGTCCGTTGTGGGCGAAGTGATGAAATATTATAATCTGAAATGAGGTTCTTGCTTTGCAAAACGATTTAATATCGGTAATAGTTCCGGTTTATAATGTTGAAGATTACCTTCGTGAGTGCCTTGACAGCATAATAAGCCAAACCTATACCAATCTTGAAATAATTCTTGTTGATGACGGCTCCCCTGACGGCAGCGGAACGATCTGTGACGAATACGCAAAGAAAGATTCACGCATAAAGGTTATTCACCAGCAGAATAGCGGCGTTTCAGTTGCAAGAAACACCGGGCTCAAAGCAGTAACCGGCGACTATATCGGCTTTGTTGACAGCGATGACTATATTGAACCTAACATGTATGAGGAACTGCACAGATGCCTTATTGAAAATGATGCAGATATGTCGGTATGCGGTATAAAACAATTTGGCGCGAAGACCAAATCCGATTTTTACGGCAATAAGTGTTTGAACAAATCTGCTTTCCTAAAAAAGCTTTTAGATGAAACCGTTCCATCGTATTTGTGGAACAAGCTTTACAAGAAACATCTTTTTTCAGGCATTGTCTTTCCTGCAAATCTTGTATATGAAGATCTCAGAGTTCTTCATATAGTTACTGACAAAGCGTCAACAATCGGGTTTACAGACAAAACATTTTATAACTACAGAGCAAGTGATAACACCATAACTTCCACGCGCAATTTGAAAAATATTACCGACCATATTAATGCTTCGCACGAAAGATCCGAAAAATATAAAGATACGGTATACTATGTTTATGCTATAACCGGTGAATTTAAGTGCCTGAGGTTAATTGTCTCAGATATGTCTGTTGCGAAACACGATAATATTTTATACAAAAACCTATTTAAAGAATCAAAAAATCTTTACAAAATCTGTAAAACTGAAATAAAAGGTTTGCAGAAGGTAATAACATATATATATTTAGTTTCACCAAAACTGTATTATGGGTTTAAAATATTATCCTTTAAATTACACATATTCTCCTAACAGAAAACATAACAAATCGCTTTAATTGAAATGAGGTTTTTGCGTTGCAAAACGATTTGATATCGATCATAGTTCCTGTTTACAAGGTGGAAGAATATATCCGCGAGTGTCTTGACAGCATTATAAACCAGACATATACAAACCTTGAAATCATCCTTGTTGACGACGGCTCTCCCGACGACTGCGGAAAAATCTGTGATGAATATGCCGCAAAAGACTCTCGCATAAAAGTGATTCATCAGCAGAACGGCGGACTATCCGCCGCGAGAAACGCCGGGCTGGATATAGCAAGCGGGGGATATATAGGCTTTGTTGACAGCGATGATTTTATTGAACTGAATATGTATAAGGAACTCCATAAATGCCTTATTGAAAATGATGCAGATATGTCAATATGCGGCATAAAGAGATTCGGGGATGAGTCTAAATCGGATTCTTACGGAAACAGAAAACTTAATAAAAACGAATACCTAAAAGAATTGTTAAAGGATAACATTAAATCTTACGCATGCAACAAGCTTTATAAAAGATATTTGTTTGATGTTGTTCGATTTCCCATCGGGGAATTATTTGAAGATATTAAAACAATGCATCTTATAGGCGAAATCGTTTCAACGGTCAGTCTTATTGACAAATGTTTTTATAATTACAGAATAAGGTCCGGCTCTATCACCGCAGAGAATAAAGGTTTACAAGCGAGAGATTATATGACAGCCACACATGTGAGAAGTGAAAAATATAAAGGCACCGATTTTTATGTGCCTGCAACAGTCGGTGAGTTCAAGTGCCTTAGAGTAACAGTATCCGAGATGTCAATCGCAAAAAAAGACACGAATGAATATAAAAATCTTTTCAGACAATCCGTAGAATTATATAAAGTATGTCATAAAGAAATAAAAGGATTCCAAAAAGCAATTACCTGTTTATATCTTCTTTCTCCTAAACTTTTTTATTGTATTAAAAAGATAATTCTGAAGATGGGTGTAGTTTCATAAATGATTTGTATATAGTATTCATAAAAATCGGAGGAATATAATAATTGGAGAACATCTTTCAATTCTTATTAAAACTATTTCGAATATTTAATTACGTTTTTTTCTCTATCATCTTTTTCCCTATAAAAATAAAAAAATAAAATTGTGTTTTGCTCGTTCTATGGTACACAGTTTAACGCTCAGGCCAAATTTTTCTACGAAAGGATTATACTACAGAAGTTTTTTGATATATTTAAACTATACAGAAAAGACTGAAACAGCTTTGGCTCGACATGTGAAAAAAGCTTAACTATGAAAGATAAGTTTAAGTTCAGTTTACTTGTCTTTATGCCACAAGTTCATCAGTTTATCTTTAAAATATACTACGATTTTAGGCTCAAATAGTTTTTGTTATCCTCGAAACTTTTTTTAGGAAAGATGATTTAAATGAAGAAAATTCTTCTTGTCTTCGGCACAAGACCCGAAGCAATAAAAATGTGCCCGCTTGTAAATGA
Source organism: Clostridiaceae bacterium (assembly GCA_016282855.1). Taxonomy (GTDB): domain Bacteria; phylum Bacillota; class Clostridia; order Oscillospirales; family Acutalibacteraceae; genus CAG-177. The sequence continues at coordinate 26,128 of JAEELT010000029.1, forward strand.
ATTGAAATCCAGGTCTGATATACAAACAGTTGTTTGTGTTACTGGTCAGCATCGTCATATGCTTGACCAGGTTCTTCAAGTTTTTAATGTTACTCCTGATTATGACCTCTCAATTATGAGAGAAAAACAGACTCTTTTTGATATTACAACTGCAATTCTCAAAAGCATAAAAGCAGTCCTTGACAAGGAAAAACCGGATATATGTCTGGTTCACGGAGATACAAGCACAAGTTTTGTAACAGCTCTCGCATGCTTTTATTTGCAGATTCCCGTCGGTCATGTTGAAGCCGGGTTGCGCACTCATAACATTTACAGCCCTTATCCCGAAGAGTTTAACAGACAGGCGGTTTCAATTATCTCCCGTTATAACTTCGCGCCGACAGAGACAGCAAAAAATAACCTAATCAGCGAAGGAAGAAACCCCGAAAGCATATGGGTAACAGGTAACACGGTTATTGATGCACTTAAAACAACGGTTAAGAAAGATTACAATAATCCCGAGCTGGACTGGGTTGGAAATAAAAAATTGATATTCATTACCGCGCACCGCAGAGAGAACCTCGGAAAGCCCATGCATAATATGTTCAGAGCAATCAAAAGAGTTTTGGATGAACATCAAGATGTAGCGGCACTATATCCGGTTCATCTGAATCCCGCTGTCAGAGAGGCGGCAAGTGCTGAATTAGGAAACAGTGACAGAATACATTTAATTGAGCCTGTTGATGTGTTTGACTGTCATAATTTGATGGCAAGAAGTTATCTGATTCTCACCGACTCCGGCGGAATACAGGAAGAGGCTCCGTCTTTGGGCAAACCGGTTTTGGTAATGCGAGACACAACAGAACGACCGGAAGGCATAGAAGCTGGCACGCTAAGACTCGTCGGCACAGATGAAGCAAATATCTATAATAGTTTTACAGAGTTAATTACAAACGAGCAAGCATATAAAAAAATGGCAAACGCCGTTAACCCGTACGGAGATGGCTTTGCCTGCAAAAGAATTGCAGATATTCTTGAAAACAATCTGTGAAGGAGCCGGATATGATTCCGAAAATTATTCATTATTGCTGGTTCGGCGGTAATCCTCTACCCGAATTGGCACTCAGGTGTATCGAAAGCTGGAAAAAACACTGCCCCGATTATAGAATCATCGAGTGGAATGAGAGTAATTTCAATCTTGATGAATGCGTTTATGCAAAAGAGGCGTATGAAAATAAAAAATGGGCTTTTGTCACAGACTACGTGCGACTTAAGGTGCTTTATGATTACGGCGGAATCTATATGGATACTGATGTTGAAGTAATCAAGTCGCTTGACACTTTATTACAATATGAAGCGGTATCCGGGTTTGAAACGGACAATATGGTTCCTACCGGTCTTATGTCTTCAGAAAAAGGTCATCCGATGATTGGTGAGTTATTACATGATTACGACAATACTCATTTTGTTTTGAACGATGGCTCATTGGACTTGACAACAAATGTTATCAGAATAACAAACGCCTTTTACAAGTACGGCTTTAATCCTAATAATGAGTTTCAAACTGTAAACAAATTCACATTACTTCCAAAAGACTATCTCTGCCCAAAGAATGATATAACAGGTGAAATAATAATAACAAACAACACTTTAACCATTCACCATTTTAATGGGAGTTGGTTACCGACTGAGGAAGCAAAAATCAGAGATTTACGCCAAAGATTATCAAGAAAAATGCCTTTGTTTATGGCAAAATTCTTTTCTTTTGCTGCCATTTCTTGTAAGTATCACGGCTTTGCCGGATTATTGGAAACATTAAAAAAAATACGGAATCATTTTTTAAACAGAAAGTAGTTCTCAAAAAACTCATAAAATGGGCTTTCAAAGCGATCATTGAAAAGGATACTCAATATGAACATTAAAAAAGTATTATTCATTTTTAGATACAAATTTATTCGAATTGATAATTGCCAGTGGTTATTCACAAGCCATAACGGGGATTACAGTGATAACTCTAAGGCATTATCCGAAGCTGTTCATTTGTTATATCCGAAAATAAAAATTGTATGGGCTGTAAACAATTCCAAATCGTCACTCCTGCCAACGTATGTTAAAACCGTATCTTTTAACTCAAAAGAGCACATCAAAGAAAGAGCCAGATCGAAAGTCTTGATTGATAATGTATATTGTGAGAATTCATTTTTTCTGAACAAAAACGAGCTTTTAAAAAACATCCTGAAAAGAATGCTGTTAAAGCTACTGAAAAAGAATCAAAAGTGTTACGGGCTTTGGCATGGCACGCCTTTAAAGCGCATGGGAAATGAGCAACATGGTAACGAGAATATTACCGGCTTTATTTGCAACAATCTTACCCTTATTACAGGCAATACCTATACCTCAGAAATAATGAACCGCCTTTCATTTGGCAATCTGAAATGCATATCACTTGGTCTTCCTAGAAATGATATTTTATTTACCGGTAATGATAATACAATTACTTTAAAAGAAAAGCTGAAACTTCCGAAAGGAAAAAAATTTCTTCTGTACGCACCAACATTTCGAAATGACGGACATAATACTGATGGTATAAACCCAAAAAGAAGCGGTATTGAACAGCTGGAGTTATTAAACATTGATTCTTTGCTTTCTGCTCTATGCCAACGCTTTGGCGGCGACTGGATTTTCGTGTGCAGATTTCACTATCATGTAGCCTCATCTGTTGACTGGAATGAAATAAACATTAAATATCACAGCAGAGTGCTATGTGGAAACATATCTGATGATATGGCAGACTATTTGAAGTGTTCCGATGCTTTGCTTACAGATTACAGCTCGGCTATGTTTGATTTTGCATTAACCGGAAAGCCCTGCTTTCTTTTTATTCCCGACTTAGAATACTATCAGAATCACGAACGAGGTTTTTATATTCCTATTGATGAGTTGCCGTTTCCATCGGCTGAATCCGATAAAGATCTTATAAAAACAATATTAGATTATGATGAAACGCAGTTTAATTCAAGTGTTAAAGTTTGCCTTGAAAAACTTGGAAATGTTGATGACGGCAATGCTTGCAAAAGAGTAGCAAAATATATCTTTGATGAAAACTATATCTGATTTAATCTGAGGAGGATAATACCGTGATTATAGGCTACACCGCCGGTGTATTTGATTTGTTTCATATCGGGCACCTTAATTTACTTAAAAACGCCAAAGGTATGTGCGATAAATTAGTTGTCGGAGTTACAGTAGATGACCTTGTTACATACAAAGGTAAAAAGGCCATGATTCCCTATGAGGACAGGCTCGAAATAATCCGCAGCATTAAATATGTGGATGCCGTTGTGCCTCAGAGCGATATGGATAAGGTTGCCATGTGCAAAAAACTTGACGCCTCCGTACTGTTTGTTGGTGACGATTGGTATGACACCGACAAATGGAAAGAATATGAAAAAGAGTGCGAAAAAAGCGGAATACAGGTCGTTTATTTCCCGTACACTAAAGGCGTGTCGTCAACCCTTATCAGCAAAGCCCTTACTCAGGTCAGAGATAATCCCGAAACCGCAATTACAAAGTAAGGTGATTATATGGTAGATAAAGAGTTTTGCATGAGTTCATACCTAGTTTTCAGATATATAATAGATGATAATAAAGATTTTGCACATAACATATTTCATCGAGGTTACTGGCTAATAGATGACAGCAAAAAAACAACTATTAAAAACAGTTTGGATATAGACGAAGCTATAAGGAAAAAAATTGACATTTTAAAAAGCAAAACGAGATTAGGACTCCTTCTTTCCGGCGGAATGGATTCCGGCTGTCTTGCATCTTATTTACAGGGCTGTAGTGCATATACTTTTCGCTTTGAAAATGGATTCGGATCTGATGAAATAAAAAGAGCGGAGTATTATGCAGGGAAATGGAAGCTCAAGCTTCATTATATTGATATTGACTGGGAAGGTGTTACCGGCTGTATTGATAAGCTTATGACTACAAAAGGAGCGCCTGTTCATTCCATAGAGCCACAGATATTCCTGGCGGCAATACAGGCAAAAGTCGACGGAGTGCAAACCATGGTCATCGGTGATGCAGCTGATTATGTATTTGGAGGGATGGATAAACTTCTTTCAAAAGATTGGGGATATGAAGAATTCAAAAAAAGATACACTTACATTAATCCCTCGGATGTGCTTTTGAATCCGGTTGATATGGATTTTGCTTTTCGTAAATATAGGGTATCCGACAAAATTAATTATATTTCTTTGATGCATGAATACACCGATATTGAAAGCTTTGCCTCATATGAAAATGCTTTTCACACAGCCGGGCTTAACTACGAAGACCCATATGAAAGTTTAAAAATGGCAGAACCTTTGGATTTAAACAGAATACGAAACGGTGAGTCAAAATATCTAATCAGAGAACTATTCAGAATGAAATATCCGGAAATCCCGATTCCCGAAAAAATACCGATGCCCCGCCCCGTCGACTATTATTTCAAAGATTGGAACGGTCCGACACGACCGGAATTCAGGAAAGACATTGATTTAAACCGATTAACCGGTAATCAGAAATGGCAGATATGGTGCCTTGAAAGATTTCTGAACATAATTGAACAGTAAAGCATTATTATGACAAAACTACTGAAAAAATACGGTGATATGCCTGTTCAGGTCAAAGCATCATTCTGGGCTTTAATCTGTGGGGTCTTGCAAAAAGGGATACACGTAATAACCACTCCGGTTTTTACAAGACTGCTTTCCTCGTCTGAATACGGTCAATACGGGGTTTTTAACTCCTGGTTGCAGATTCTCACAATCATTGTTTCTCTTAATCTGTCTGCCGGAGTGTTTCAGCAGGGGCTTGTAAAATATGATGACAAAAAGGAGCCTTTTTCATCTTCTTTTCAGGGGCTGACTCTGATCCTTGTCGTTATATGGACAGGTATTTACCTGACCTTCAGAAATTTCTGGAACGGTCTGCTCTCGCTGACAACAACACAGATGTTGCTTATGCTTCTATTTATCTGGCTTTCAGCCGTCTTCGGGTTCTGGATAGCGGAGCAAAGAAACGGCTACAAATACAAAGCTCTCGTTGCTGTAACAATACTTGCCACCGTGCTCAGCCCCGTAACTTCCATTATATTTATAAAGCACTCCGATAATAAAGTAACAGCAAAGATACTCGGAAGTGTGCTTGTTGCTTTTATTATTTATTTGCCTTTGTTTTTTGTTCATTTAAAAAAAGGCAAAAAGTTCTTTTCGGCGAATTATTGGAAATACGCGCTTTCTTTCGGCATTCCGCTTATTCCTCACTACCTCTCTCAGGTTGTGCTCAACAGCTCTGACAGAATAATGATTGAGAGATTGGTTGATGATTCATCCGCCGGCATTTATAACCTTGCTTATGCAGTTGCAATGATAATGGTCATATTCAACAGTGCCCTGCTTCAGACTATGAGCCCGTGGATTTATCAGCGGATAAAAGCAAAAGAGATTAAAAAAATAACGCCTGTTGCGTATACCTCCCTTATGGGTATAGCGGCGGTCAATCTTATTCTCATTATTATAGCTCCCGAGGCGGTAAGGATATTTGCTCCCGCGGAATACTATGACGCAATATGGGTTATTCCGCCCGTAGCAATCAGCGTTTACTATATGTTCAGCTATGATATGTTTGCAAAATTTGCTTTTTACTATGAAAAAAAGCAGTTCATAGCCGTCGCTAGTATTGCAGCTGCTGCCGCAAACATAATACTGAATTTTGTATTCATAAAAAAATACGGCTATATTGCCGCGGGATATACAACATTGGCTTGCTATATTCTTTACGCTGCCGGGCACTACATATTTATGAACATCGTTTGCAAAAAATACTGCGACGGTGTGAGGCCATACAGCGCAAAAATAATACTTCTTATTTCAACGGCTTTTACTTTTGCCGGCCTGTCACTTTTGCTGACATACAGGCATATTTACATAAGATACACAATACTGGTATTCTTTGTTATTATTGCTGTTCTTCTTCGCAAAAAAATAATTGAAAGCGCCAAAACTATTCTCTCACTGAGAAAAACATAAACGGAGGCTCTATGAACCTTAAATCACTCACCGAAAACAGATATACACTCAACGATATCTTCGTAAAAAACAGCGAGGGCTGGCTTGCCGTTGCTCTGCTGATATATCCGCTGGCGCATTATATTCATATTATGGTTTATACTTTTTTAGGCAGAAATAAACATCTGGAAATAGAAGAGTTTATTCATTTAGCCTTCACAAAAGAAATGCCGGGTGACTATCTTGTTGAAATAATAAACACTTCTTTTATTCTCACACTAATAATAGGTATTGCAGGCATTATATCAAAACTAGTATCTGAAAAGCGAAATAAAGCTCTTATAGATTCTGATAAGATTCCTTCGCTTTTCTTTATCTTTTTCATTATTCTCGCCTGCATTTCTGTGGCTGTAAACGGAATTTCGAGAGAACTCTTTTTGGGGCTCACTCCCAGAGGAGAAGCTTTTCTGTCAATTCTAATGTATTTCTTCTTCTTTTTTGTCGGGTCACTGATTAGAAAAGAAAAGATAAAATATATAATTATATACTTTATAATCGGACTTGGTCTGATTAACGGCGTTATGTCAGTTGTAAACGAATACATTGTTGAAATACCAATAGTAAACAATACCGTTCATGCCGCTGTTTATTATAACTGTAATTTTTATGCATATTTTCTTACTATTCTCATAATGCTCTCTGCAGGACTTGTGCTTAAAGATAAAAGCAAAGGCAGAAAAGTATTTGCGTTTATTTCACTGTGTATGAATTCGTTTGTGCTTGCTTTTAACAACACTTTCGGCTGTTTTGTTGCCTGCCTTGTAGCTTTTATCATTATGATAATTGCCGATTCGGTAATCAGGAAAAAATTCAGTCTTGTTGCTCTCGCGCTTTTCGGGGTATTTCTCTCTATAGGTATGATAACAAGCCTATTTGTTGAAAGTTTCTTCACGCAGATTATCAGGCTTTTTACAGACCTTCGTATGATTCTTATGGATTATGAAAATGCCGATGATGCCGGAACTCTGCGCTGGGGGCTCTGGCGAAACACTATGAGATATATTAAAGAAAAGCCGTGGATTGGTTTCGGCTTTGAGGGCATAGCTGAAAGATTACAGTTAGATACAGAACAAGACAAAGTGCATAACGAATATCTTGAGTATGCGGCAGATTTCGGCATACCCGCGGCGCTGTGCTACATCGGAGGCCTGATTGCAGTTTATATCAAGGCGTTTAAGAAAAGAGCTCAGATAGACGGAGCCACATTCTGCGCGCTGGTCGCGGCATTCGGCTACATCGGCTCGGCATTTTTCGGCAACACAATGGTGTTCATTGCTCCCCTGTTTTTCATAGTGCTCGGCCTTGCAAACGCGATAGGCGGAGATGAGCCCGCGCCGGAACCCGTGTGTGAGGAAGAGCAGGCAGAAGAAGAAAATGCAGAACCCGCGTGTGAAGAAATGCAGACGGAGGAAGGCTCTCCTGTCATTCCGAGTAAAACCGAGGAATCTGAGATCCTTCGACTCGCTTCACTCGCTCAGGATGACAATGTCTGTCATTCCGAGTCCGCCGGAGAATCTGAGCAATAAGGTGTTTTTATGCGCGACTGCAACTACTATGTGTATATAATCACAACACAGAACAACAAAGTAATGTATGTAGGGGTGACAAACGACCTTGCACGCCGTATATCTGAGCATAAGAACAAACTGATTGATGGTTTTACAAAAAAGTATAATGTAAACAAACTGGTTTATTACGAACACACAACAGATGTGTATTCTGCAATTGAAAGAGAAAAGCAAATAAAAGGTTGGCGGCGTAACAAAAAGAATGAATTGGTTGAAACAATGAATCCTGAGTGGAAAGACTTGAGTGAAGAATTGTTTTAGATCTTTCGACTCGCTCCGCTCGCTCAAGATGACAGTTTTTGTCATTCCGAGCAACGCCGAGGAATCTCTTGTCATTTCGAGTGAAAGCGAAAAATCTGAGATCCTTCGACTCACTTCGTTCGCTCAGGATGACTGTTTTGTCATTCTGAGCCTGTCGAGGAAGCTCAGATCCTTCGGCTCACTTCGCTACCCCTCAGAAACATGGTCGCCCTGCTCGCTGGCTCACTTCGCAGGTCTCCCTGTTTCTTCATCTCAGCATAACGCCTTCATCTGCCACCGGCAGCGGCGTCATGCTTCGACCCAAGATGACAGTTTTTGTCATTTCGCATCAAAAACCGCCCCGGCGATTACTCGCCGAGGCGGTTATATTATCTGTTATCAATCTCCGTCCGGATCCTGCATTGTCATTTCGATATTTGCGTCTTCGGGGTTCGAAATGTGCGGAGCACCGGATTTGCTGTCAATTGTAATTATAAACACTTTATCCGATTTAATCTCTTTAGTGTCATCAATACCGCAAAGGTCAGCGAATGTGTCGTCGTTTTCGCCGTTGTCATACACAAGTGCAGACGACGCGTCATCGGTGCCGTCGGGGTTTTTATTCATCTCAATCAGAAGGAGCCTGTCGGGCCCTGCCTTTATAATAATTTTGCCCTCGCCGGTCAGGTGACCCATTGCGTATTCGCCGTTTGCGGCATGGAGAATATCCTCCGCGCAGTTGGAGAGAACGGCATCGCGTGAACGCTCCACATACCTCAGATATGCCGGCGCGAGCACAGCCACAAGGGCAACGAGGATCGCCATAACAATGATGAGCTCAACAAGGGAGAAGCCCTTGTTGCTTTTTTGATATCGCATTTTAATCACAACCCCAAAATAATATCGTAGGGGCGGATATCATCCGCCCGACTCTGTCACTCCGAATTCAGTCGAGGAATCCTTTGTCATTCCGAGCCTGCCGAGGAATCTCAGATCCTTCGACTCGCTTCGCTCGCTCAGGATGACAAGTTCGATTAGTTCA
>JAEELT010000030.1 GCA_016282855.1 Clostridiaceae bacterium
ACGAGAGAGTCGGAGCTTTTAACCCCTACGCCGTCGCCGTATGAGTAGCAATAGTAATATACACCGTTATGCTCATAAAACCAGGGGTCGCATCCGCCGCCCAGAGGCATTGCAATATCCGTGCCTTCACCTTCGGGCATACTCCTGAGCGGAGCGGGAATCGCTGCATTAAGCAGGCCGGTGAAGAAAACGACCGCGGCGGCAATCAAAGAAAAAAATCTCATACTGCCCTCCGTTGGCTATAATAAATAATTATAATACTATCTTATTATAATTCATCACTGACCCTGCAGTCAACAGAAAGATTGTTATGCGATTATGCAGTTTAACTCAACACTTTCACAATCACGCCGACACTTGCCGACGCCGGCTTTATCTGCCTGCGCCGTGATTGACTTTTAATTTTATAGGAGTATAATGTAACAGTAAACCACGGCAAAGGAGAAACAATATGAAAAAGATTATAATCACCATGCTTGCGCTTATTCTGAGCGCTTCTCTCATTTTTACTCTCGCCTCCTGCGGAAAAAGCGGCGATGCAGGCGAAAGCAAAGCCGAAGCTGCTGCCGTGCAGGGCGCAAAGTCACTCAGCGGCACATTTTTTGAGGAGGAAAGTGACCCCACCAACACCTATACTTTCGGCGACGGCACCTACACTGAAGTTTACAAGGGCAACAACCTCGGCGGCACATTTGAAATAAACGAAGAAACAGACACACTCTCTCTCACGCCCGACGGAGCAAGCTACAACTATGTTTACTCAATCGAAAGGGATGAAAACGGAGGAATAATCCGACTCACTCAGTATGAAGGGCGTAATTTCACCATTAAGCCCGCCGAAAACAAATAAAGACCGTCTTAATCACTCGCTTTTTTCATAAATTCCGTATAAATCACGGAGGGAAAAATGAAAAACACAGAAAAGAAAACAGCCCGGGCAAAGCGTTTTGAAGAAAGACAGCTTGCCCACCTGAGCGGCATTTCCCAAAGCAAAAACCTGCGTTTCTATTTCGGCATACTGCTGTGCCTGCTGGCACTAGTCAATATACTTGACGAGGTTACAAGCAATCTTTCCGTTTCGGTGCAGTCATCGTTTGTGACCGAGTTTTTTGTGAACAGACCTTTCCTCGGCAAAACCTACACCTTTGAGCAGGGGCTTTCTCTCCACACAACCGTCAGCGTGCTGGGCTACGCTCTCGGCGCTGTTACTCCGTTTTATAAAGCTCTTGCGGATAAATGGGGGCGTAAACCGCTCTTTGTGATTTCAACCCTCGGCATGGCGCTCGGTCTGCTGATTATTTACCTTTCACCCAACTACATTGTTTTTCTGCTTGGCTTTGCGGTGATAAGCTTCTTCATCGGCCACGACATGCAGATTATTTATATTCTCGAAGAGGCGCCCGACAAAACGAGAGGCTCAATTTACAGCGTGCTCAAGAGTCTCGGCATTTTCGGCGTGGTGCTGATTCCCGTGCTGCGCCGCGTGCTTATGGGCAACGACGCAACCCTATGGAGGCGCATATTCCTTGTGCCTTCGGTTATCGGCTTTGTTGCCGCCGTGCTGGTGTTTTTCCTGGTGAAAGATACCAAGGTGTTCATAAGGGAGAGAACTGCATACCTGTCAATCCCCTATGAGCAGAGGCAGGCGCAGAAACAGCTCGACAGAGAAAACAAAAAAGCGCAGAGGAATCAGTCCGGCGTTTTCAATGCCGCGAAATATATTTTCTCATCAAAAGACACAAAGTATCTTATGATAGCAAACATCGTGTTTGACGCCGGTATGCCGGCGATAGCGCTGTATTTTGAGTCATCAATGCATATAGCCGGAATGAGCACGGACGATATTACGAGCGCCCTGTTTGTGCTTCCGATAGTCTATGCCACTCTCACTTTCTTTTCCGGCTTTGTTGCCGATGCTTTCGGCAGAAAAAGGACGGTGCTCTCGGCAAGCGTGCTGAGCATTATAGGCTTCATTCTGTTCGCGGTGGGCATCAACAAGCTGTGGAACCCATATCTTATCGGCGGCTTCTGCGGGCTTTATCAGGGATGCTACTGGATAGGCAGAGACTATATGAACATAATGATGACCGAAAAGGTGCCCACGGATATAAGAGCATCCGTTGTGGGCGCGGAAGGAATGCTTACAATCATCGGCCTTGTGGTAGGCTATCTGCTCGCCATAGTCGGTATGCTTGTGATACCGGTCTGGCTCACCTGCCTCATAATCGCCATACCGTTTATTGCCGCGGCGGCGATAATAGTGAAAATGAATGTAAGCGAAACAAAGGGAACAAATCTCGACGCACTCGGCGGGCAAGTGCCCGCGGTGCCGGAGGAACAAGCTTAAATAAAAAAGCAGAGAGCTGCAGTCAACGCATGGCTGCAGCTCTCTTTTTATCTGATGATTTATACTTTTTATACTTTAAGTCTGTCTCTGACAAGCTCTGCTCTGCGGGCGTCTCTGGCGGTAATTGAATCGAGCCCGCTGTTGTTTACGGACACTGTGGCAGGCTGCATCTCTATAATCAGCGAGTTTATATCCTCAACCGGGATATCCACGAGCCCGTTTACAGCGCCCAGGCGCACCTGTGAGATAAGCTCCATAAATTCGTTGGTGCTCAGCAGACGCGCATTCTGAAGCACTCCGAGAGAGCGGTAAATCTTATCCTCCTCTGAGGGAGTCTTTATCTCCTTTTCCTGCGCCGCTTTTTCCTGCGCGACAAGCTGAAGAACGATGGATTTAAGGTTTGCAATCGCAGTGCTCTCCGTTATGCCGAGAGTGATACAGTTGCTGACCCTGTAAATGTCACCGGCCGGCTGAATTCTGTTGCCGTAAGCTCCTGTAATATTTATACCGAGCTTCGAAACAGTGCTTGCCAGGCGCGGAATCTGGCCGAGAGCCGTAAGAGCCGGCAGATGGACAAGCACGGAGGCCTTCATTGCGGTACCGAGGTCGGTGGGTCTGCTGGTAAGGTAGCCGATTTTTTCGTCAAACGCATAATTCAGTTTGCTGTCAAGCAGAGAATCAATCTCATCGCAGCGGGCAAACACTTCATCAAGCGCCAGTCCGCTCTGCACGGCCTGGATTTTAACGTGATCCTCCTCGCAGAGCATAATGCTCACGCTCTCATCCTGAGAGATAAGCAGAGCAGCGCCTTCCTTGCGGTCGGTGAAATCGGGGCTTATCACATGCCTTTCGGCGAGTGAAATTGCCTGCAGCCGTGTAAGATCTTTCATTTCAAAATATTCAAGCGATTGATTGCCGCCCTCGAACACTGCGGTTTTAACAAGCTCGTTTACCTTTTTCTTGCCTTCCGAATCAAGGCGCGAGGGGAAGGGGTAATCTTCCAGGTTTCTTGAGAGCCTGACTCTTGTGGAAAGAACCGTTTCGCTCTGAGGTCCTTTGGTTTCGTACCATTTATTCATTGCTGTTCTCTCCTTTCAGCGCCTTTATTTCATCCCTGAGTTTTGCCGCTTCCTCAAAATTCTGCTTTGAAACGGCGTCGTCCATTGCCGCCTGCAGAGTATCGATTTTTTCTTTTATGTCATTCTCGGCCTTCTGCGCTTCGCCGGCGCTTCTGCTGATTTTGCCCGAATGCCTCGCCTTGCCGTGAATCCTCTGCAGCGAGGGCCTGAGACGGTCATAGAAGGTCTTGTAGCAGTTTGCGCAGCCGACTCTGCCTTCGCGCACTATATCGTTGAATGACGCTCCGCATTTTTCGCATCTTTTGACGTCGCCGAGCATATGACCGGGCATCACATCGCTCAGGAAGCCGCCGAAGAAATCCGACAGGCTGAAATCAAAGCCCGAAAACATATCGGAATAACCTAAATGGTTTGCGCACTCGGAGCAGAGATGGCTCTCGGCGGTGTCACCGTTTATTATCTGTTTTATATGGGTATTGGCTTCGTTTTTTCCGCAATTCTGACACAGCATAATCTATCATCCTTTCCTGTTCTGGCTGTATGCCAAAAGCATTTGTTTGAGAATTGATGCCCTGACCGTATCTCTGTATTCATACGGCACGGGTCTCAGGGCGTTTTCGTCAACCGCGGCCGCTATCAGCCGCGCGCCGTTCTGCTCAATAACCCCGCGCGAGAGCAGATTCATTATGCAGGACCTCGCCGCGAGGGGGTCGATTTCGCTGCCGACGGAATTCACAGCGTGCATTATGGCGGTGGGAAAGTCCAGACTGACGCGGGTGATTTTTACGTATCCTCCGCCGCCTCTCCTGCTTTCAACTATGTAACCTCTCTCCGGCGTGAATCTTGAAGAAATCACATAGTTAATCTGGCTCGGCACGCAGCCCAGCGACTGTGCAAGGTCATTACGGCGTATTTCGGTGGTGCCGTCCCTGTCAAGCATATCAAGGAGCATCTGCGTTATCTGATTTGAAATACTCGGGCTCATCCTGCCTCGCCTCCTTCGTTTTGACCTTTCCTGACTTTTGATGTAATTATAGTCAGAGAAAGTCAAATTTGCAAAGGTCAAAAAAGGTCAAATTTTGTCGGAGCGTGTATATTTTGCGGCGTTTTCTTTTATTTTCTCTGTTTTTCTGCGTTTTTCTCCGTTTTTCTTGCCGAGTGAGTATTTGCCTTATTCTGTTGCAATAATCCCGCCCGTGTGATATTATTACAGATAATAATATCGGCGAAAAGGAGTGAGAGAAATGTCGGCACCGCTTGCGGACAGAATGCGTCCGAAAACAATAGATGAAATGGTAGGTCAGGAGCATCTCCTCGCTCCCGGCAAAGCGCTCAGAAATATTATCGAATCGGGCGAGCTGCCGAATATGGTGTTTTACGGCCCGCCGGGCATAGGCAAGACCACTCTTGCAAGTATTATCGCACAGCAGACCGACAGGCACCTCGTAAAGCTCAACGGCACCACCGCGGGCACGGCCGATATAAAAGAAACCGTCGCTCAGCTTGACACCCTGCAGGGTATGAACGGCATACTGCTCTACCTTGACGAAATACAGTATTTCAACAAGCGCCAGCAGCAGTCGCTGCTTGAATACATTGAGAACGGAAGCATCACCCTTATCGCATCCACAACCGAAAACCCGTATTTCTATATTTACTCCGCGATTCTCAGCAGATCGACCGTGTTTGAGTTCAAGAGCATATCCCCCTCCGAAATCAAAAAGGCCGTGATGCGCGGGTTTGACGAAATGTCAAAGAGCAGAAATGAGAAGTATGAGATAGAAGACGGCGTGCCGGAGCATATTTCCACTGCCTGCGCGGGCGATGTGAGAAAAGCGCTCAACAGCGTTGAGCTCTGCGTGCTCTCCGCGGCTTATGAAGAGGGCGTAAAGCACATTACTCTCGAAAGCGCGCTCGCTCTGACGCAGAAGAGCGCCATGAGATATGATAAGGACAGCGACGAGCATTACGATATTATATCCGCCTATCAGAAATCAATGAGAGGCTCCGACCCGAACGCGGCACTCCACTACCTCGCGCGTCTGCTTGAGGCGGGCGACCTTCCCTCCGCCTGCAGGAGGCTTATGGTATGCGCCTGCGAGGATGTCGGGCTCGCCTATCCGCAGATAATACCGATAGTAAAAGCCGCGGTTGACGCCGCCCTTATGCTCGGCCTGCCCGAAGCGCGCATCCCGCTTGCGGACGCCGTGGTGCTTGTCTGCACCAGCCCGAAATCCAACTCGGCTTATAACGGGATTAACACCGCTATGAGCGATGTGGCAAAGGGTAAGACAGGGCCGATTCCCCGTCAGCTTCAGAACAAACACTTTGACGGCGAGGATAATGACAACAAGGGGCAGTTTTATCTCTATGCCCACGATTTCCCCGGCCATTGGGTGAAACAGCAATATCTGCCCGATGCGATAAAAAACACGGTTTACTACGAATACGGCGACAATAAAATGGAGCAGGCGGCAAAGGAATACTGGGACAAGATAAAAAAATAAGCACCGCACCTGAGCGGCATAAAAAATCGGCTTGCAGGCGAAGGCCTGCAAGCCTTAATTATTGACCGGGTTAATTCAGCAGCCCGTTTACTTCTTCTTCTGTCAGCGCATGAGCGTTTCTGCCGATTTCAGTAAGATTGCCTTCGGCGTAATACTGGTTATAACTTTCTGAATAAGTGTCTTTATCAACGGTTTCACCGTCTGAGGTGTACTCAACTGCGCCGTCTTCGCCGGTTATGGTTTCGCCGCTCCAGATAACGGTGCTCTTGCCGCCGTCAAGTCTGTATACAACATTGCTCTGCGAACCTTCGCCTTTGAAGGTGCCTGCAACGATTCCCCCGCCCTCTGCAACACCTGTTTTGCCCGATGAGCCGGAAGTGCATACAAGCACGGGGCTCTCGCCGTCAAAACAGTAAATCTCAACCGCGGAGTATTCGCTCTCCCCCTGTGAAATGAAAAGCTCGGGCGTGCCGTCATCGTCTATATTCATGAAACCGAACATAACATCCTCACCGAGCCCGGAAAGAATCTTTTCTGTCAGCAGGGCTTTGAATGCCGCGGCGGCATCCCCCTGCGGAAGCGTTTCGGGATATGCGCCGCCCTCTTCTTTACC
>JAEELT010000031.1 GCA_016282855.1 Clostridiaceae bacterium
AGCGTTCAACGCATACAAGCAGGAAAAACAGGGCGAGGCAGACGCTCTGGCTCAGGACGGCGACAGCGACGCGACCAAGGCGCTCATCACCGCCGCCAAGGAAGAAATCGGCTCTCTCACCTATGACGAAACCAAGTCACTTGACGAGAACAAAGCTCTTGCGGACGCGATAACAGACGCACTTCCAGCAAAACTTGCGGATCAAAGAAAGGCAGACAATATTGCAGCGTTCAACGCATACAAGCAGGAAAAACAGGGCGAGGCAGACAATCTGGCTCAGGACGGCGACAGCGATGCGACCAAAGCGCTTATCACCGCCGCCAAGGAAGAAATCGGCGCGCTCACCTATGATGAAACCAAGTCGCTTGACGAAAACAAAGCTCTTGCAGACGCGATAACAGACGCACTTCCCGGCAAGTTAGCCGATCAGAGAGAAGCGGATAAGCTTGCCGCGGACAAAGCCGCGTTTGAAGATTACAAGCAGCAAAAACAGGGCGAGGCAGACAATATGGCAAAAGAAGGCGACAGTGACGCAACCAAGGCGCTTATCACCGCCGCCAAGGAAGAAATCGGCTCTCTCACCTATGATGAAACCAAGTCGCTTGACGAGAACAAAGCTCTTGCGGATGCTGTAACAGACGCACTTCCCGCCAAACTCGCGGATCAGAGAGCGGCGGATAAACTTGCAGCAGACAAAGCCGCGTTTGAAGATTACAAGCAGCAAAAACAGAGTGAAGCAGATACTTTGGCTCAGGACGGTGACAGCGATGCCACCAAGGCACTCATCACCGCCGCCAAGGAAGAAATCGGCTCTCTCACCTATGACGAAACCAAGACACTCGACGAGAACAAAGCTCTTGCAGACGCTATAACAGATGCTCTTCCCGGTAAGCTTGCGGATCAGAGAAAGGCAGACGATATCGCAGCGTTCAGCGCCTACAAGCAGGCAAAGATAGCCGAGGCGGGCGCTATGGCTCAGGACGGCGACAGCGATGCGAGCAAGGCTCTCATTGAAGCGGCAAAAGATGATATAGAAGCTGTTAACTATGATGAAAGCAAGTCGCTTGCCGACAACAAAGCGGCGGTTGACAGCGTGATTGCTCAGCTTGCTTCCGACCTTGAACTTCACCGTAAGCTTTACACCGCAAGGTTTGTAAGCGGCAGCGAAACAGTCAAGGAAGTTAAGTTCACAATCGATACGGAAAGCATCGCCGGTGAGGAGCCCGCAGTGCCCGAAAAAGAGGGCTACGAGGGCAGATGGAGCGAGTATGTTCTCGCCGCGAGCGACATTGAAATCCCCGCAATTTATGAAGCAATAACCTACACCGCAGTATTCGTTGCCGAGGGCAAGACAGTTGCCGAAATTCCCTACACCGTGGAAAGCGGCAGCCTGGACGAGCCCGCAGTGCCCGAAAAAGAGAATTACAACGGCAAATGGGAGAGCTACACTCTGAAGGCCGGCGGAATCACCGTGAACGCTGTTTACACCATGAAGGGCACTCCCGCGGTTTACTGCACAGATTGCGGCAGCGAGGTTTCACTCCGCTACAAGCAAACAGCGAACTACACCTTCGCGGGCGAGAATCTCCCGGAGGGCGCGTCAATCCACATCTTCGTTAACGGCGAGGATAAGGGCGAAGGCACTTCATACAGAGTAACCGAGCCGACCGACAGCTACACAGTTCAGGCGAAGGCGCTTGACAAGGACGGCAATGTTATAGCCGAGAGCGAGCTGATTAACGCCAAGGTAAATAACAAGCTCTGCGGCCGCATCTGGTCATTCATCTGCAAACTTTTCTGGCAGCTTATGAATGCTCTTGTTTCGGCACGCAAAGCAATGCAGTAATCCAGCTGTAAAATAACAAACGGGCTTGCATCCGAGGATGCAGGCCCGTTTTGCCGTATATGATTATTCTATTACATCTTTTACAAGCAGAAGTCTGCCCTCTTTCACGCTTACCCGCGCCGTTTCGCCGGGCAGCACCTCATTGCTTATGCCGTACTGATAGTCGGCGGTTATGACCGCGTCTTCAAGAGGGTAGAGCGCCCCCGATATATTCACGCCTTTAACCTCGCCGAAAAGATTGAGCAGAGAGAAATAAGGGTATTTGCCGTCAATCTGCTTTTCTTCACTTCCGAGGATTTCCATTTCGCAGAAGTCGTCGGCGAGCATTGCCTTTACACCCGCGTTTTCGAGCATAAGAAGCGCCGAAACATTGCCGACCGTGTGGTCAAATCTGCCGCCCGCGGCGCCCAGAAGCAGGCAGGAATCAAAGCCGCGCTTTATGACCTCCCTTACCGCGTAAACAGTGTCCGTGTCATCCTTTACGTG
This sequence comes from Clostridiaceae bacterium, assembly GCA_016282855.1. Taxonomy (GTDB): domain Bacteria; phylum Bacillota; class Clostridia; order Oscillospirales; family Acutalibacteraceae; genus CAG-177. The sequence goes on from JAEELT010000031.1 coordinate 2,333, forward strand.
CGGGAGCACAATTGTTTCCGCCTCGCTGTGCGGATTCTCGTGAGAGTCAAAATCGCCTATTATCAGGTCGGGCCGCAGCCCGAGCTCTTTTTCGTGGCGCAGGCCGCTGTCACAGTAAATCACAAAGTCGCCGTCATTTATGAAACCGCGCGCGCGGGCGTAATCGTTTATCTGCGCTCCGCCGATAATCACTGCTCTCGGCATATGCTCACTTCCTTAAAGAATAATTATTTCTCCGGTTGAAATATAATGCAGGTTTTTCATTATTGAAGCCATAAACCTGTACTGCTGCGTGCCGGTACAGTGGCAGGTGTAATAAACCGTGCTGTAATAATCAAGATGTTTTGCGCAGTCCTCAAGTGCGGCCTCATCTGTAATATTTGACATATGAAAGCCGCCGACAAGAGCATCGGGCCTGAAATAATCCGCGATATTAACAATGCCTTTGTGAGAGCAGCCGCTTATGAGAATACGCCTGCCGTTTTCTTCGGCAAGAAGGTACTGCTCGTGCGCAAAATCGTCGGGTATGAGCCTGCCGCTTTTCTGCGCAGTAAGCCCGGAGCAGGGCAGGGCAAACACATCCGGAATCATTCCCGCCGGGTGCAGAGTAAGCCCTTCGCCGATTTGCGTGACCTGATTTATGAATCTGATGCGGGCGTTATCTTTCAGGCTCTTATCAAGGCCGATGTATTTTTCACCGTTGAAATGCGGCTCAAACGCACAGCCGTTCATATAAACGGGAGCGTGTGAATTGAGGGCAAAAAAAGCCTCAAGCCCGCCGCCGTGGTCGTAGTGACCGTGGGATAAAACGGCAATATCCGCCTTGCTTAGGTCAACGCCGAGCGACGTGGCATTGCGCGCGAAAATATCCGTCTGCCCCATATCAAAGAGTATATTTACGCCGCAGGCTTCTATGTATAAGCTGAGCCCGTGCTCGCACGGAAGACGCATGCGTGAGGTGTTTTCATTAAGTACGGTTACTTTCATTTCTTCACCCGCTTGTGATTTTATCGCTCAAGTCAATATATCACAATACCTGCAGTAAAGTCAACAATCGCAGGAGCGCTCGGAGCGGCCCTGCGATTGTATATAAACGAGTCCGGAGAGTCCGCACGTATTCATTCATACAGGTGCCCCTTTTTCGGCGCACCAAATGAGTTTTCCTACTCGTTTGAGCTCTGATAAAAATTATAATTTGTTTCCTACGGTGTACCCTTCATAAACCGCGGCGGGGATTATTCCGCCGCCGTTTGAGTCGCCGATGTTGTAAATCTCGGCAATCTCATCTTTAAGAGCGTCATAGAGCGAAGCGTCAGGTCTTTCTCCGACTGCCATAACAACAGTATCGGCTTTAAGAGTAATCTCTTTGCCGTCTTTATCGCGGCAGATTACCGAATCCGCCGTTATCTTTTCGGCGCGGCATTCGGTGAGCGTCTTCACCTTGAATCCTTTCAGATGCCCGAGCAGGATGGTCTGCGCGGTTTTGCCCGTGTTGCCTGCGAGAGTGTCCGTAACTTCCACCACGGTCACATTCCTGCCCTGCTTGCCCAGAAGCTCCGCGGTTTCACAGCCGGTGGAGCCTCCGCCGATTACAACGCAGTTCTGCCCGGCGTGCGCGCCTGCGAGAATATCCTTGGCAAAAACTGCGCGCTCCGAGCCCTCTATTCTCAGCATGGCGGGCTTCGAGCCGGTAGCGATTACCACGGCGTCAGCCTCCAGAGCCTTCACATCTTCCGCATTAAGAGCTCGGCCGGTGTGTACTTTTACCCCCGTGAGCTCAAGCTGCCTGCCGAGATACGGCTTGAGAAGCTTGAAGTGATCTTTGAAGGGAGGCTTGTCGGCGAGATTTATCTGCCCCGCGATTTCATCCGACGCTTCATAGAGGTCAACGGTATGCCCTCTTAACGCCGCTATGCGCGCTGCCTCAATTCCGGCTACACCCGCGCCGATAACAGCCACTTTTTTCTTTGTTTGAGCGGGTGTGATTTTGTAGTCGTTATCACCTCTCGCAAGCACGGCGTTGCCGGAGCAGATTGCTTTTCCGCCGTGCTGCAGCTGCTGGTTTATGCAGTGGCCGCAGCCGATACACGGCCTGATTTCATCCTCTCTTCCCTCATCAATCAGCTTCACAAGATCCGGCTGAACAAGCAATCCGTGCCCGATAAAGATAAACTCGCATTTGCCCTTCGCAATTGCTCTTTCGGCTTTTTCGGGATTCTGAGCCCGTCCGCCGCCTATGAGGGGGATTGTCTTTTTTCTGCCCGTTGTGAGCAAAATGCCCGCGCTGACCACTTGGCACAGAGGCACAGCCATACAGTCGGGGTAAGCGGATTCGGGCTTTTCGTTTTTGCCGGGTGAGCCGGACCATTTGCCTGCGAGCACTTCTATCGCGTCAACGCCGGCTTTCTGAAGCATCTTGCTGTAATAAATACCGTCGGGTATTGATATTCCTCCGTCGGGGCCCTGCTCCACCACAGAGAGCTTGACGATTACGGCAAAGTCATTTCCGCATTTTTCGCGGATTTTTTTCACAATATTCAGATGAAAGCGAATGCGGTTTCTGCGGCTGCCGCCGTATTCATCCGTGCGGATATTTGCGGTGGATGACAGAAATTGCTGCCCGAGATAATAGCCTACGGAGTGTATTTCCACTCCGTCAAACCCCGCCTTCTTTGCACGCAGAGCGGCATCGGCGTATTTATCCTCAATAGCTTTGATTTCATCAATCGTGAGCTCGCGGGGAGTTTCATTGGCAAGACCCATCATAAAGGAATAGGGCATCGCCACGGGGCTCGGGCCCACGGGCTGAGTGCCTATGATTGCGCGCCTTGCCCCGCGCCCTGTGTGAGAAATCTGGAGGAAAGCTTTGGCTCCGCCGTCGTGTATGACTTCGGCAAGCTGCGCCATACCCGGTATGTACTTATCGTCGTCAATCACGAGCATACCGTTTGTGTTGAGACCCAGGGGAGAGTCAACGCAGGTGACCTCCACTATAACAGCCCCCACACCGCCTTGTGCCCGCGCCGCGTAGTGGTTGAGCACTGCCGTGTTTACAAAGCCGTTATCGGACTGGCTCATACCCATAGCCGCCATAACTGTCCTGTTGCGAAGCGTGACATTGCCTATTTTGCCCGGAGAAAGCAGATGCGGATATTTCGGATTCATTTTTATTCTCCCTTTTCATTATTATTTCCCGATATGATTATACAAACTGCACAGTAAAAAGTCAAACCGCAATACTCCTTTTACGGTAAAAAACGGTCATAAAAAAGCCCCGAAATGCTTAAATTTCGGGGCTTTTCGATGGAGCTACTGGTCGGACTCGAACCGACGGCCTGCGCATTACGAATGCGCTGCTCTACCAACTGAGCCACAGTAGCATACATAGTATTCTCTTTTACAGCTCGGTGAATGCGCTGCTCTTCCCTCCGAAATATGGTCGCCTTGCTCGCTGTCGCATCGCAATTCTTAGTTATTTAATCGGTCAGAAACATAGTCGTCTCACTCGCTGTTTTGCGTCGTGATACTTCTTGTTTCTTCCTCTTTACGATAACGCTTCATCTGCCGCCGGCAGCGCATTATCGTAAAGCATCTCACCGCCTCGCTTCATCGTCCACCGGACGCGCGTCGGCGGTTCGACCAACTGAGCCACAGTAGCATACTGGTTATTATGGCGGTGCTTGTTGTATTATACTGTATGGCACCCGATTTTTCAAGTAAAAAATATATAAAGGGCAATTTTTTTTGCCGCTTTTAATAATTTAGAAACAATAACTTTACAATTGTATTATTATAATTCAATAATTGAATCTTGATTTCGGGCGAAAAAAACTGTATTCTTATATCTGTTAAACTACACTTCCTATGCAAGGAGACTGTATATGAATGCTAAAAGCTTAGTTGCAATTGCTCTTGTGTTTTCAATTGCGCTCGCCTTCTGCGCCTGCAGAAAGCTCGACAATGAAAAAGACTTCAATATTGAAGACAATATGTTTGTTGTTGACAATCTCGGTGTAACTCACGAGGTTGTATCGCAGACCAATGAAGATACCGGAGAAACACAGTTTTTCTATACCGATGATCTCGGCAATGTGGTTGAGGTTGAGAAAAAGGATGTCGGCAGGACCACTCAGCCCGCTCCGCAGACAACGCTCGGCCCCAACGGCGAAACCGAACCGACTTCCCCCAATGACCCCACTGCCGCCGAAGGTACGGAAGAGCTTCCCGAGCAATTAGCCGATTTCTTTGAGGAGCTTACGGATCCCCAGAAGGATTCCGAGTATCTCGAGGAAACCACCGTTAAGCTTTCAATTTCCGATAATCCCATAAACACCGAAAGAGCCAAGACCGTTACCCCGGAGCTTGACAGCGAGGGCTTGCCCGTTCATTCCGCGCAGAATGATTTCAGCCAGACAGCCGCTAAAAAAGACCAGTACACCATGAAGGCGGTTATCAAGACCAAGACAGGCAACGAGGAAACATCGGTGCCCGCCACAGTCGTGCGTTCAGGCAACAATATATTTATGGAGACCAAGCTGCCTGTTGACGGCAATAAATACGTTACCATGCGCATACTCAGCAAAGACGGCAAGAGCATTCTTTACATCCCCACTATCAGGGCATATATAGAGATGCCCGCAGACGCCACAAGCGAAATGCTCAACGCGGTTGATTACGCGTCAATCAGCACCGAGGATGAAACTTACAAAAAATCACAGGAAGTAAATCTTGACGGCAAAACTTACAGGGTTGATTCCTTCGATATGCCCGACGGCTCGGTGAAAAAATATATTTATCTTGATGATCAGCTTAAGAGAGTCGAAGTAATCCAGAAAAACGGAGACAGCCTTATTGTTGAGTATGAAACTCTGTCAAACAATGTTGACACCAGAGTGTTCATTCCTCCTACAGGCTATTTCAATCTCGGTAACGTAAAGAACAGCGAAGAGCTCCTTGAAAAGCTCGGCAGTTAAACAGTTATGAATAAGTCTGTTTTTATTACAGGCGCGTCCGGCGGCATAGGCTATGCCTGTGCCGTTCGTCTTGCCCGGGACGGTTTCAATGTGGCGGCCTGCTATTCAGAAGATACAGATTCCGCTGAGAAGCTTCGCGGAGAGATAGCCGCGCTCGGCAGAGAGTGCGAAATATACCGACTTGACCTGAACAGGCCCGGCGATGCGGCGGCGGTTTTTGAAAAAGCGCAAAACAGGTTCGGCGGCTTTTATGCCGTGGTGAACTGTGCGGGCACAGCACTCAGAAAGCTGTTTACCGACACATCCGAAGAGGAATTCGACCGCCTGTGCAATGTGAACTTCAAGGGCGTTTACAGCGTGTGCAGGGCGTGCGTGCCTTATATGGTGAGGCACAAAGAGGGAAAGATAATCAACATTTCCTCAATGTGGGGCGTGTCAGGCGCGTCCTGCGAGGCAGTTTATTCCGCGACCAAAGCTGCTGTTATCGGCCTTACAAAGGCGCTCGCAAGAGAGCTTGCCCCGAGCAATATTCAGGTAAACTGCGTTGCGCCCGGAGCTGTGGACACAAAAATGAACGCCGACCTTACCCCCGATGAAAAAGCGGCGTTTTCACAGGAAATACCAATGGGGCGTTTCGGCACAACCGAAGAAATCGCAAACGCGGTTTCGTTCCTTGCGAGCGAAGAATCGTCCTACATTACCGCCCAGGTGATTACCGCAGACGGCGGACTGACTTGACAAACCGCTGAAACACCCGTCTTCATGACGGGTGTTTTTCATTCTGCGCCGCGCCGGAATATATAAGAAAGAATAAAAATAAATAAACTATAAACAATATGCCGTATTTATTGAAAAAACATCTTAAATTGTCTATAATATATAAGATTATGATAAAAAGGGGTAATCGGATTTGGAAAACTTTGATTTCAAACGCAATCTCACGATGCTTACCGACTTTTACGAGATAACTATGGCAAACGGCTATTTCAAAAACGGTCACAAGGATACAATCGCCGTTTTTGATATGTTCTTCAGAAAGATACCCGATGACGGAGGATTCGCCATTATGGCGGGTCTTGAGCAACTTGTGCATTACCTTCAGAATCTTAAGTTTACGCCCGAGGATATAGAATATCTCAGGGGCAGGGGATTCGGCGAAGATTTCCTCAAATACCTTGCTGATTTTGAATTCAAATGCAGTGTCTGGGCTGTGCCCGAAGGCACGCCGATATTTCCCGGCGAGCCTATCGTGAAGGTAAAAGGGCCCGTGATTCAGGCACAGTTTATCGAAACAATGGTGCTCATCTGCATAAATCATCAGAGCCTCATCGCCACAAAGGCAAACAGAATTGTCCGCGCGGCTGAGGGCAGGGCTATCATGGAGTTCGGCTCGCGCAGAGCTCAGGGCTGTGACGGCGCCATTTACGGCGCGCGCGCGGCGGTCATCGGCGGCTGTATAGGCACCGCCTGCACTATAAGCGACGAAGCGTTCGGCACTCCGGCTCTCGGCACTATGGCTCATTCCTGGGTTCAGCTCTTTGACACCGAGCTTGACGCTTTCATAGCTTATGCCCGTGAGTACCCCGACAACTGCACCCTGCTTGTTGACACTTACAACACTCTCAAGAGCGGTGTTCCCAATGCGATAAAAGCCTTTGATGAGGTGCTCAAGCCCATGGGCAAGAGACCCAAGGGCATCAGAATAGACTCGGGCGACATCACCTATCTCTCAAGAAAAGCCAGAAAGATGCTTGATGACGCCGGCTACCCCGACTGCAAGATAGTCGCTTCCAACTCCCTTGACGAGGCAATTATCAGGGATATGCTCCTGCAGGGGGCGAAGGTGGATTCCTTCGGTGTGGGCGAGAGACTGATAACTTCATCCACAAGCCCCGTTTTCGGCGGCGTTTACAAGCTTGTGGCCGTCGAAAAAAACGGCGAAGATGTTTCCAAAATCAAAATCAGCGAAAACGTTACAAAAATCACAACCCCGGGCAACAAAAGAGTTTACCGCTTTTATGAAAAGGATACCGGCAAGGCGATTGCCGACCTCATTGCCTTTTCGGATGAATACATTGACCCGTCTCAGCCCTATGAACTGTTTGACCCCGTTTACACCTGGAAGAGAAAGACCGTTACTGATTTTGTCTGCAGGGAGCTGCTTGAGCCCGTGTTTGACAAAGGCAGATGCGTATATAAAGAGAAGAGTGTTGCTCAAATCAAGGAATACTGCAGGCAGCAGATTGAAACGCTGTGGGACGAGGTGCTCAGATTTGAATACCCCCATGATTACTATGTTGACCTCTCTCAGAAGCTCTGGGATAAGAAGCATGAGCTCATAGAGAAAAACAGGAGCGTAAAGAGCGCTGAATAAATATCACAATTCAAACCGCGTTCCGGAGGGCTTGTTTTATGGATGAAAACAACCGCACCAAAAAATCAATCATAAAAAGAATATTTGCAGATAACGCATATTGCTGGCTGGCTGTAGGCTGCACGACGGCGATAATGATGCTCGTATATTTCTGTTTTAATCTCTGGCCGTTCGGAGAGGTTACCATACTGCGTATGGACCTTTACCACCAGTATGGCCCGCTGTTTGCGGAATTATATGACAGAATCACTAACTTTGAGAGCCTGATTTACTCCTGGAGGACGGGTCTCGGCTCGCCTTTCCTCGGAAACTATTTCAACTATCTCTCGAGCCCCGCCGCCCTTATAATTCTTTTGCTCGGCCACAAGAATATGCCGGAGTCCATCGCGGGTATGATACTCCTCAAGGCCGCTCTTTCGGCAGGCGCGTTCACGCTGTATCTCAGAAAGAGCCGTGACAGGCACGACTTCACCACAGCCGCGTTCGGAGTGCTTTACGCCATGTGCGGATATTTTGTGGCGTATTACTGGAATGTAATGTGGATTGACGCCATGGTATATTTCCCGCTCGTGGTTTACGGCATTGAAAAAATCATCAACAAACGCAGACCGGGTGTGTATATAGCCTTCCTGGCTCTTACTCTGCTTTCAAACTACTATATGGGTTATATGACCTGTGTATTCTCCGTTATATACTTTATTGTCTATTATATTTCAAATTATGATATAACAACTCTTGCGGACAATACTGTTTATTACCTCGATTACAGCGGCGAAAAGCAATATAAACTCAGCGAGAAACTCAAAGGCAGCGTGCTCCTGAGAAGCGGGTTCACCTTTGCTCTCGGCTCGCTTGCCGCAGCCTGCGTGGCAGCGTTTTCACTGCTTCCGCTTTACAGCATACTCACCCAGTGCTCGGCCACATCGGGCAACTGGCCGCAGAATTACAGAGTGTATTTCTCGGTGTTTGATTTTCTCGCGAACCATCTCGCGTCTGTTGACCCTACCATAAGGTCCAGCGGCGAGGATGTGCTGCCGAATGTATACTGCGGTATGGCTACTCTTGTGCTTGTTCCGCTTTACATATTCTCACGCAGGATTTCTCTGAAGGAAAAAATCGCGAGCATATTTACCCTCGGCCTTATTTATTTCAGCTTTAATATTAACTTCCTGAACTATGTGTGGCACGGCTTCCATTTCCCGAATGACCTGCCTTACCGTTTCTCCTTTATGTACTGCTTCCTGCTCCTCACTCTCGCATTCAGGGCGTTTACAAACCTTTCGGAGTATAACGGGCGGCAGATACTTGCCTCGGGCGTAGCGGTCACATTTATGATTATACTCGTGCAGGAAATCGGCTCCAAAAACGTGCAGGACATCACAGTGCTGCTCTCAGTTATTTTTGTGGTTACCTACTGCCTACTCCTCTACCTGCTCAAGGATGAGAACAAGCAGAAATCCGCAATAGCCGTGATTCTTCTGTGCGCCGTTATAGCTGAAATAGCCTGCTCGAATACCGACAGATACAGTATGTCGCAGACCAAGACAAACTATGCCTCTGACTATGATGAGTTCAGGGAGCTCAAGTCTGAGCTGGATAAAAAGGAAAGCGGCGACGACAAATACAGAATGGAGCTTACCTTTAACAGGGCAAGAATGGACCCCGCCTGGTACGGCTTCAACGGCGTGTCCATGTTTTCCTCAATGGCTTATGAGAAGATGGCCAATATGCAGAGCAACCTCGGCGTTTACGGCAACTACATAAACAGCTACACATATTATCTGCAGACCCCGGTTTACAATATGATGAACGCGCTGAAATATGTGGTTGATAACGATGACAATGTGGAGGTTGAAACCGACTACTTTGACTATGTTGCCGAAAAAGGCAAGTTTACCGCATACGAAAACAAATATTATCTGCCGATTGCCTTCACCGTGAAGAAGGATATAAAGGACTGGTATTCGCAGTACACAAATCCCTTCCTTACTCAGGGCGAGTGGTTCAGAGACGCCACGGGCGTTGACGATGTATTTGAGCAGATGACAATATCGGATATAAGGTATTTTAATATAAACGAAATCACAAGCGGCCTTGAAACGGGCGATATCTTCTTCACAAAGCAGTCAAGCGGCGCTGCCGATATGACCTTTGTGATAACTCCCGTAAACGAAGGGCACTGCTATCTGTTTGTGGACTCCAATAACTTTGAAGAAATCACCCTTTACTGGGAGGATGAAAGAAGCGTAGTGCAGAGCACCGATGAGCCTTATATCTATGACCTGGGCATTCTGAGCCCCGGAGAAACCGTTGAGGTGCTCATCACCCCGGATGAAAACAGCGACAACTGCAACATGAATTTCTACGCATACAGCGTGAATGATGAGGCGCTGCAGAAGGGCTACGAAATCCTCAAAAAAGGTCAGCTCAATGTGGACGTGTTTGATGATACTTACATCAAGGGCACTGTAACCGCCGGCAAAAAAGAAATAATGTTTACCTCGATTCCCTTTGATAAGGGCTGGAATGTCAGGGTTGACGGCAAGCCTATTGACGCAAAGCAGTACATAAACCTTGAGGAAGCGTATCTGTGCTTTGAAATACCGGAGGGCGAGCATACTGTGGAGTTCAGGTTTACACAGAGAGGTCTTATTCCCGGCGCCTGTATATCGGCCGCCACGCTCCTGCTTCTCATAGCCTTTGCGATACTTGCCGGGGCCACAAGAGACAGCCGCAAAAAGAAATATGAAGACAGATGCCGCGCGGCAGAGGAACAGTATCTGATTGAAAAGCAGCAGAGAGACACCGAAAACGAGCGTATGAAAATGATTGCTCAGATGCAGGAGGAAAGCCTCCTTGCCGTGGATATGGAACTGTTTGACAGCCTGACACAAGCCGGCGAGCCCGAAGCTCAGGCGGATGCCGCACAGGAATCCGCAGCTCATGATGAAGCCCCGGAAGGGGAGCAGCAAGACGCTCAGCCCTCAGATGAGAGCGTTGGCAGTGAAGACCCCGCCGCGGATACCGAAGACGACTCCGGGTCAGTACAGGACGAAAACGGCGGCAAAGCCGAAGAAACAGAAGAAAAAGAAGAAGAACCCGATGCTCAAGCCACGCAGGAGCCTGCCGCGGAGCAGATAGAAGAAAGCGAACAAGATTAAATATAAAAAGCAGAGCCTGCCCGTTACGGCCGTATATCCGTAACGGGCAGGCTCTTTTGCGCGGTGCTTTATTACACTGACAGCGCTGTTTTGCATCCTGCTTAAGTTGCCTTAAGCGTCGATGTCAATTTATTTCAAGGCATAAAAATGCTCCCCCGGTTATGAGCAGGTGCTTTTTCCGTCTCCCCGCGCCTCAATCATCGTTATTAATACTTGAAAAAAGAATATAAATTTGTTATACTGAAATGTAAAGCAAATTCACCTGTTCTCTGCCCCGTGCGCAGAGCATTTTTTTGAGACAAGGAGAATAATATGAAAAGAGTATCTGTCATAAAAGCGGCAGCCATCCTGCTTTCGCTTATTCTTGTGTTTTCCGCCGCGGCGGTGTCGCTTCCGGCGCTCGCAGAAGAAGCCCCTGCAGAGCCGGCAATCTTTTATTTTAACGGCTCAGACGGGCTTAACGGCGAAGTTGTTTACGGGCGCTATATGGATGAGTTCGTCAGCGAAGGAGACGGCGGATACTATTTCGCCGTAAACAGCATTCCTTGGCGCATTCTCAAAACCGGCGACGGCAACCTTGTGCTCCTCAGCAGAAATATCATAGACAGAGGCGCCATTAATCCGACTTACGCCGATGTTCTCTGGAGCAGAAGCACTCTGCGTTCCTGGCTTAACGGGTACGGCGCTGACGAAAATGACAAAGGAAATGATTATACCGGAACCGGCTTTGTGGATGAGGCCTTCTCCCCCGAAGAGGCGGATGCGCTCGGCCTGCCGGGCATCGATAAAGTCACACTCCTCTCAAAATCGCAGGCGCTCTCCCCTTCGCTCGGTTTCACCGAGAATAATCAAAGCAGCGATACGCGCCTTGCAGGCCTTACCGGATACGCGCTTTACGGCGGCACATTCGGCTCAAAGCTTTATTATACGTCTCCGGGGGACCCGTTTTACTGGTGGCTCCGTCCGGACGGGGACCAATTGGGCACCTGTCTTGTCTCGGCAACCGGCTATATCAATTTCGGCACCACGGGCAGGGATATTTACGGAATCCGCCCTGTTATTACAATCAACCCCGAAAAAATCTTTTTTGTCAGCAAAGGCAAAAAAGAGTATAACGTAAATCCCGCAGATATCGCCTCCGCTTCCGGCGATGCTTATTACCTGACCGTTATTGACAGCACCCGTCAATTTAAAATAAGCAAAAAGTCCTTGATGTCCGTCTCAGGCGGCACGGTCAGCCTTGATTTCACCGGCTGTAAAACAGGCGACTACGAATTCATCTCCGTGCTTCTGTGCAGCAGTGAAGGCGAAATGCTCAAATACTTCTCTCCCATGCAGCCGGAGAGCGCTGACGGGACTCTCACATTTGACCTTCCAGAGCTTGCAAACGGAACCTACACTCTCAGAATATTCAATGAACAGAGAAATCAGCTTACACGCAGTAACAACGCCGTCGATTATGCAAGCCCCGCCTCCGATATCACGCTCACTGTCTGCTCTGAAGATGAGTACCACGCCATTCTGTTTAATGAACACAAGAGCGACCTTGTTCAGGCGGTTGAAGACCTCGCTCTGCCTGATGACAGCGCAGTCTGCACCGCAATGACGGATACCGCAAAAAATGCCGTACTGTCCGTTTTTTATGACAGCGGCAAATCCATTGACGAAAACATAAACGCCCTTAACACGGCCGCGGATCTCGAAGGCCTTGCCGCCCGGCTTGAAGCCCAGCGCGCGAAGGAAGCCGCCGAGGCTCAGCTGGCCGCAGACAAAGCCGCTTTCAACGGGTATAAGTCAGACCTTGCCGCTCAGGCGGATGCCCTTGCTCAGGTGGGTGACAGCGACGCCTGCCTTGGTCTGATTGATGCGACAAAGGCTGCTCTGACCGCCCTTGAATATGATGAAGAAAAAGACCTCGCGGCAAACAAAGCTGCCGCCGACCTTGCGGCGGACATTGCAGGCCTTACTCAGAGACTTGAAGCTCAGCGCACAAAGGAAGCCTCCGAGGCGCAGCTTGCCGATGACAAAGCCGCTTTTGAGGAGTATAAG
>JAEELT010000032.1 GCA_016282855.1 Clostridiaceae bacterium
CAAGCCCGAAAGTAATCAGACGGCTCTTGTAACCTTGCCTGAGCGAAGGCAACGGGTGCAGGCATAAACTCTCTTGGGAGTTCCGTTTACAACGGCCTTGACTCTTTTAACATTGGGCTTCCAGGTTCTGTTTGAACGTCTGTGTGAGTGAGAAACCTTGATTCCGAAGGAAACACCTTTTCCGCAGAATTCACATTTTGCCATATTTTGCACCTCCTTTAAGTCATTAGCGAGAAGAATAATAACAGATTTTATTGCAAAATGCAAGCATTTTTTTCATTTACGGGTGATAATTTTGTTTTTTGTGAGATTTCACACCGTAATTGACGGTATTTGCCCGTCTGTTTGTCATATTTGTGTTGTATTTGCCGGTTTATATGTGATATAATAATCGGGATTTAATTAATGTCTGCTATTTTCACTATCCTGCAGCGGAGGAATATATCAAAAATGAAAACTGTCAGAAAAGCCGCGGCTCTGATGCTTGCCTGTTCAATGATGATACTGTCTTTTTCGGGCTGCTCGCTGAGCTTCGGAGAGGAAAAGCCCGCTCTTGTCATATCGGGCACGGGCATAAGCAGAGAGATATACAATTATTATTACGACCTTGTTGAGGGGCGCCCGGGCGACTATAATCTTTCGGATTCGCCGAAAGAAAAAGAAAAAGAAGACGCCGCCGTGGAGCTCTGCAAGAGATATATCGCGCTCAATTCGAGCTTTGTGATTCACAATCTGAGGCTCTCAACATCGGAAAAAGTCAGCATATCCGACAATGTAAACAATCACTGGATGCGCTTTAAGAATCACTACAATAAAATCGGCGTGTCAAAGCAGACTCTCAGCAAAGTCTTTACATCCGCCGCCTATGAGGATGTCATATTTGCCGCAATGTATGACAAGGGAGTCAATGATAAGGCGCAGGAGAGCGAGATAAGACTTTACTTTTACAGAGAATATGCAGCATTCAGAAGCGTGTGCGTCTATTTCACAAACAGCGGCAAAGAGATGACGCAGGCGGAGAAACAGAATGTCATAAACGATATGTATGATATATCGGCGAATTCCGATGAAAGCCCCGAATCGTTTTCGCGGGCTGCTGCTGAGAAAGGATACGCCGCAAGCGATATCGTGGTGCTCTCACGTAACTCGGACGGGTACCCGGCGGGATTTTTTGACACGGTATATGATATGTTTGACAACTCCGTCAAGGTCATCACCTACGGCGACTGTGTATTTGCCGTTCGCAAAGAAAACCTCGAAAAACTCGGCGAAGGGCTCTATGCCGGCTACCGGTCATCGCTGATAAAGGATATGTACGGCGAGGAATGGCAGAAGACGATAGATTCATATATAGAGACATTTACTGTCGATGAAAAAAATATTTAAGGATCGGACACTGTGTTAGAGGAGGGAAAAATGAAAAGAACAAAAAGAATCTTATCCTTTATTCTTGCCGTCGTGCTTGCTTTTAGCGTATTCACGCTGACAGCGAGCGCAATGAGTATCAATGTTAGTATGCCGTCAGGCGACACAATCACGCTTGATGTTGAGCCGACAGACCTCATAGAAGATGTCAAGGCACAGATTGAGGCAATTGAGAATATACCTGCAGCACAGCAGCAGTTGACGTTTGCCGGGAGAGAGCTTGAAGACGGCAATAATCTGCAGTATTACAGCATCCAGAGGGACAGTGTTCTCCGGCTGACAATTCGTCAGCAGAGCGAAACATACTCCATCGGCGACATAATCGAATACGGTACCTATCCGCAGAGCAGGGTTGAAGAAACCGAGGCGCTCAGAGTCACAGCGCAAGAGGCGACCTGGAAGAGTTTTAAATATTACTATAACAGTGGCGATAACTATTACAGCGGCGCCAATTCAGAATATGATGGCAATATGACTCCCGGTGATTTTATGAGATTTGCCGATTTCTTTCTTGATGGAAAAAAATACAGAGCTGTGTATTTCACCGATTACCGTCCGTATCGTACAGGTTATCAGTGCGGAGCGGACTACTCTTATGTGGATAATAATGGCTACGAAACGAAGAATTATTACTATTTCGCTTATGAACCTGTAAAATGGCGTGTGCTCGACCCCTATGAAGGACTCATAATAAGCGATAAAATCCTTGACAGCCAGGCATATAACAACTATGTTTTTTACTCAGACGGCAAATGTTGGGGAAGTGCGGATAAAACATATTACGCAAGCGACTACGAAAACAGCAGTATAAGGCAATGGCTCAATGATGATTTCTATAATACAGTCTTTGCGGACACTCAGAAAGAGAACATTAGAACTTCGGAACTTGATAACAGAGGATATTATACTCTGACAGACTGGACCGGGTACGAGGACCTTGACAGCGCTTCAACAAACGACAAGGTTTTCCTTCTCTCTTATTCCGAGGTGCAGAACAGTGAATACGGGTTTGAAAATGACGAAGATCGTCAGGTACAGGGTAGCGATTACTCAAAATGTCAGGGGTTATTAGTGGAAAGTGGCAATTCTCTTTGGCGCTTGCGCTCGTCCGGCGGCAATTCAGGCTATACATGCAGTGTAATTATCAATGGCTTTGTCAGCAACGCCTGCTATACCAGTCACACTGGCGAAGGTGTGCGACCCGCATTAAAATTACTTGATTTAAAATCTGATACAGAAATTTCGCCGATACTTTATTCAGAAAGAGACACTATCAAATACGGAAACTATCC
>JAEELT010000033.1 GCA_016282855.1 Clostridiaceae bacterium
CTCAAGCGAGCCGATTACGTCACGCGCCGTTATTATTATTTCCCTGTGCTCGCTGCCTATATACTCCGCAACTTCCTTTGCGTATTTCAGGTCTATGGCGTCCTCGCTCATACCGATTGCGAATGTTTTTATCGGCTTGCCCAGCAGCTTAGCGGAAACGGCGCAGACAAGTGAGCTGTCAAGCCCTCCGCTGAGCAGGAAACCGACGGGAGCGTCGGCGTCAAGGCGCTTTTCAATGCCGGCGACCAGCTTATCGTGAATATTTCCGCAGATTTCTTCAAGGCTGCCGTTTGTGTATTCCTCAACTTCGGCAATATCGCAGTAGCAGACAAATTTTTCGCCGTCATAATAGTGCCCGGGAGGGAAAGGCATTATTTTATCGCCGAGCCCTACAAGGTTTTTCGCTTCGCTCGCAAACATTATGCCGCCGTTGTCATCGTAAGAATAAAACAGGGGTCTTATTCCTATCGGGTCTCTCGCGGCAATAAGGCAGTCCTTCACGCAGTCATACAGTACCAGCGCGTACTCCGCGTCAAGCATACCGAACATATCAAAGCCGTATTTTTCATACATAGGCAAAAGCACTTCGCAGTCCGAATTGCTTGTGAAGGTGTACTCTTTTTCGAGCTCTTCCCTTATTTTGCGGAAGCCGTATATTTCGCCGTTGCATACTATCTTGTTTCCGTTTAATTCAAACGGCTGCATCCCCGTTGCTTCAAGGTCCATAATCGCGAGGCGGTGAAAGCCGAGCAGACCGTTGCCCGCTTTTATCACCCTCGTATCGTCGGGGCCTCTTGATTTGGTTCTGCCAAACGCTTTTTCAAATCTTTCATAATCCTCGGGGTATGAGAGCAATCCCACTACGGAGCACATAAAATCGCCTCCCTGGTAAAATAAAGAGGCAAAGACACCCGGAAAGGGCGCCTTTGCCTTAATATGATGCAATTCTATCACCGCAAAATTTCATTGTCAAGAGCATATTTTGCTCTTTTTGCCTGATTTTGCATTTTTTACAAGCTCAGACTGCAGATTGTGAACTTGTTTTGTGCAAAATAAAGAAATCGGCATAACGCGGGCAAAAATCGTTGACTTACAGGATAAAAAGTAATATAATCACTCTCGAACAAAGGCGTTCATTGATTACGGGCTGTCCCTGTCAATGGGTGTCTTTTTATTATTTAAGGAGTCTGTCTGATATGAAATATACCGTGCAGGATGTAAAAGACTACATTGAGCAGGAGGACGTGTCGTTCATCCGCCTGGCGTTTTGCGATGTATTCGGAAAGCAAAAGAATGTGTCAATAATGGCCACGGAGCTTGACAGGGCGTTTGAGAGCGGAATCGCGATTGACGCGTCTGCTGTCGAAGGCTTCGGCAGCGAGGAAAAAAGCGACATTCTTATTTTCCCCGACTCTTCAACACTTTCGGTGCTGCCGTGGAGACCTTCGCAGGGCAGAGTTGTCAGAATGTACTGCGATATAAAGTATCCCGACGGCTCGGATTTTGAAATGGACTGCCGGCATATCCTCAAAGAAGCGGTCAGAGACGCCGCGTTAAAGGGAATAAACGTCAGCTTCGGCGCCGAGCACGAGTTTTATCTTTTCAGGACGGATGAAGAGGGCTATTCCAACGGCATACCCCACGACAGGGCGGGTTATATGGACATATCGCCGGATGACCGCGGAGTTAATGTGCGCAGGGAAATCTGCCTTGCGCTGAGCGAAATGGGAATTCTTCCCGAAAGCTCACACCACGAGGAGGGCCCCGGTCAGCACGAAATAGATTTCAAATACAGCGATGCTCTCGAGGCGGCGGATAATTCCGTCACATTCAAATCCGTTGTTTCCGCCATAGCGGAGCAACACGGATTATGGGCAGATTTTTCTCCGAAGCCGCTGCCGGGGTACAGCGGAAGCGGCCTTCATATAAATATGGCGCCCCACTCCGCGCAGGGCAGGGATTACTTTGATTCTTTCATGGCCGGGGTGCTCGCGCATATAGCCGAAATCACGGCTTTTCTCAACCCCGTGCCGGAGTCTTATGCAAGGCTCGGCGAATTCAAAGCTCCGAGATACATAACCTGGTCCAAGGAGAACCGCTCGCAGCTTATCAGAATTCCCGCGGCATCGGGCGAATACAGGCGAATTGAGCTGCGCTCGCCCGATTCGGAGGCAAACCCTTACATCGCTTATGCGCTGTTGATTTACGCCGGGCTTGACGGCATAGAGAGAGGGCTTGTGCCTCCCGATCCGACCGATATCAATCTCTACAAAGCCAAAGAGGATGAACTCAGAGGAATAGAAATGCTTCCCCGGAGCTTTAATGAGGCTATGGAGGCGGCCGAAAACAGCGGCTTTGTCCGCTCGATACTTCCCGAAAGAGTAATAACAACTTACAGCCACCGCTGAGATAAGGCGGAAAAGCTCTGAAGGGAGGGAAGTTTATGCCGCAGCAGAAGCGGGATTACAGCGTGCTTGTTGTATCGGGAAAAGAACAGAGCGCACGGCTTTTGTCGGCGATGCTTCTTTCCTTCGGATACAGGCAGTGCGAAACGGCCGCGAGCCTCGGCGAGGCAAAGCGAAAGCTGCTTATCAGCCATTACGATATTATTATCATAGATTCGCCTCTGCCTGACGGAACGGGCAGTGATTTTGCCGCGGATATTGCTTATGAAACAGCCGCGGGCGTGCTGCTTATGGTAAGAAGCGAAATATATGAAAGAGTCTGCAGGTCGGTTGAGGACTACGGCGTGCTTACCGTTCCCAAGCCGGTTGAAAACAGAAATCTTTATGCGGCAGTGAAGCTTGTTACCGCAGCCGCCGCAAAGCTGAGCAGCGAAGAGAAAAAAATACAAAAACTGCAGGATAAGCTTGAAGAACTGAAAATGGTTACAAGAGCCAAGTTTATTCTGATTGAAAAGTACAGAATGACCGAGGCCGAAGCGCACAGGCTTATAGAAAAAGACGCTATGGACTCAAGGCGCTCTAAGGCGCAGGTCGCCAAAGAAATAATAAACAAAGAGTAAAAGCAGACTGCAACGGCGCAGTATCCGCGGGGATACTGCGCCTTTTTTATATCAAAACTCATTTTTAAATATATGGAGGAAAAATGTATGAGTTATGTAGACGAAACCATCAAAATGCTGAGTGAAAAGTATTCGGGACAGCCTGAGTTTCTTCAGGCAACCACAGAGGTTCTTGAATCTCTGCGTCCGGTTATCGAGCCGAATGAAGAGGCGTACAAACGCGATGCTCTTCTTGAAAGACTCGTTGAGCCCGACAGGCAGATTATTTTCAGAGTACCCTGGATTGACCGCAACGGCAACGCTCATGTAAACACCGGATACCGAGTTCAGTTCAACAACGCCATCGGCCCCTACAAAGGCGGACTGAGACTTCATCCGAGTGTCAATATCAGCATTATCAAGTTCCTCGGATTCGAGCAGATTTTCAAAAACTCCCTCACAGGTCTTCCCATCGGCGGCGCGAAAGGCGGCTCCGATTTTGATCCCAAGGGCAAGACAGACAGAGAAATAATGTCTTTCTGCAAGAATTTTATGCTTGAGCTTTATAAATACATCGGCGCGGATACCGATGTGCCCGCGGGCGACATAGGAACGGGCGCAAGGGAAATCGGCTATATGTTCGGCGCTTATAAGCGCATCAAACGCCTTCACGAGGGCGTGCTCACCGGTAAAGGCGTAGCCTACGGCGGCTCTCTCGCGAGAACCGAGGCTACCGGCTACGGTCTGCTTTACCTCACGGAGGAAATGCTCAGATGCAACGGCATTGACATAAAAGGCAAAACCGCCGTTGTGTCCGGCTCGGGCAATGTTGCCATTTACGCGATTGAAAAGGCTCAGCAGCTCGGCGCCAAGGTGCTCACCTGCTCCGATTCAACCGGCTGGGTATATGACCCCGACGGCATAGATGTTGCCGCCCTCAAGGAAATCAAGGAGGTTAACCGCCAGAGGCTGACCGAGTACAAAAAGTACCGTCCGGGCTCGGAGTACCACGAGGGCAGGGGCGTATGGAGCGTGAAGGCAGATATCGCTCTTCCCTGTGCCACCCAGAATGAGCTTCGCATTGATGACGCAAAAGCTCTTGTCGCAAACGGATGTATCGCCGTAGCGGAGGGCGCAAATATGCCCACGACGGCCGAAGCGGTGAAATATCTGCAGCAAAACAATGTTCTTCTTGCCCCCGCAAAGGCCGCCAACGCGGGCGGAGTCGCAACCTCTGCCCTTGAAATGAGCCAGAACTCGGAGCGCCTCAACTGGACCTTTGAGGAGGTTGACGCAAAGCTCAAGGATATAATGGTCAATATTTTCCACAATATGTCCGATGCCGCGGAAAAATACGGAATGGGCAAAAACTATGTCGCCGGAGCAAACATTGCGGGCTTTGAAAAGGTGCTCAGCGCAATGATGGCTCAGGGCGTATGCTGAACTGACTTCTTCTCCTTTTTTACTCATACACAACGGGAACCTGCGGGCTTCGGTCCGCAGGTTTTCCCCTTGAAGCCGTCATAACGGTTTCAGACCTCCGGGCTGCAATCACGCAAAGCGTAAAATTCATCTTTTGACTGCTTTTGCATAAAAAAGATACAATTTTGCAATCTTAACAATTATGAATTGCAGATAATGGCGTGTTTTGTGCAAATAACAAAAAATAACAATGAGCCGATTACATATTATTGACTTATAATATTTATAAGAATATAATCTCAGTTAAAGTGTGTGAGAAGTATATATCGGCTCAGCGGAATGCAGCCGGGCCTCTGATATAGAAAATGAGTAAAAAAGGAGAAAACCCATGAGCAAAAACTATGTTGACGAAATTATCGAAAATGTCAGCGTCAAGTATGCGAGTCAGCCGGAGTTTATCCAGACCGTGACCGAGATTCTCGATTCTCTGCGCCCGGTTATTGAAGCAAATGAGGCAGACTACAGACGCAAGGCCCTGCTTGAAAGACTTGTTGAGCCCGAAAGACAGGTAATCTTCCGCGTTCCCTGGGCAGACGACAACGGTCAGGTTCACGTAAACACCGGTTACCGTGTTCAGTTCAACAGCGCAATCGGCCCCTACAAGGGCGGCCTTCGTTTTCATCCCTCGGTTTACATCGGAATAATGAAGTTCCTTGCTTTTGAGCAGACCTTCAAAAACAGCCTTACCGGCCTTCCCATCGGCGGCGGCAAGGGCGGCTCTGATTTTGACCCCAGAGGCAAGAGCGATGATGAGATTATGCGTTTCTGCCAGTCATTTATGACAGAGCTGTTCCGTCACATCGGCCCGGATGTTGACGTTCCCGCAGGCGATATAGGCGTAGGCGGCAGAGAAATCGGCTACCTCTTCGGCCAGTATAAGAGGCTCAAGGGCGCTTTTGAAAACGGCGTTCTCACCGGCAAAGGTCTCTCCTACGGCGGTTCTCTTATCAGGCCCGAAGCAACAGGCTACGGCGCAATTTACTACACTCTTGAGGTTCTCAAGCATTTCGGCGAGGAAATCAAAGGCAAGACCTTTGCAGTATCCGGCTTCGGCAATGTTGCCTGGGGCGCCTGCAAGAAGATTGCCGAGCTCGGCGGCAAGGCAGTTACCGTATCGGGTCCCGACGGTTATATCTACGATCCCGACGGTATTGTTACCGACGAAAAAATCAACTATCTCCTCGAGATGAGAGCCAGCGGCAGAGACAAGGTTCAGGATTATGCTGATAAATTCGGCGTTGAGTTCCACGCTGGCGAGAAGCCCTGGGGAGTCAAGGTTGATATCGCTCTTCCCTGCGCCACTCAGAACGAAATCGGCATGAAGGAAGCTGAGCAGATTGTTGCAAACGGTGTTGATTACTACATCGAGGTAGCAAACATGCCCACCACCAACGAAGCTCTCGCATATCTCAAGAAGAACTGCAAGGCAGTTGCTCCTTCAAAGGCAGTCAACGCGGGCGGCGTTGCCACCTCCGCGCTTGAAATGAGCCAGAACTCCATGAGATACAGCTGGACCGAAGAAGAGGTTGACGCAAAGCTTCATCAGATTATGGTCAACATTCACGATTCCTCCGCGAAAGCGGCTGAGAAATACGGCTACGGCTATGACCTTGTTGCCGGCGCTAATATAGCGGGCTTCGAAAAGGTTGTTGACGCCATGACAGCTCAGGGTATCGTGTAATTTAAAACAATAAATAATAAGGGCATCGTTACAGGGCGGATGAACGCTCTTTGGCGGTGCCTTTTGTTTAGGGGGAATAAATACGGAAAAGATTCTCGTGCTCGATTTCGGTGGGCAGTATAATCAGCTTATCGCGCGCCGCGTGCGTGAAAACAGCGTGTTTGCCGAGATAATCCCATATAACAGGATAACAGTCTCCGAGATAAAAGCCCGGGGTTACAGAGGAGTTATCTTCACCGGCGGTCCAAACAGCGTTTATGATGCGCAGTCGCCGCATTATTCCCCGGAAATCCTTGACGCCGGAGTACCCGTTCTCGGCATCTGCTACGGCTGCCAGCTCATAGCGTATATGGGCGGGGGCGAAATATGCAGCGCCGACGGCATAAGCGAATACGGCAAAACACAGGTTGCGGTCAAGCCGAGCCCTCTGTTTGACGGAGTGCCCGGCACGAGTATCTGCTGGATGAGCCACACGGACTATGTGAAAACTCCGCCCGAAGGTTTTGAAATAATCGCGGAAACGGCAAACTGCCCCTGCGCGGCGCTGAGCGACAGCGGCAGAAAAATATACGGCGTTCAGTTTCATCCCGAGGTAACGCACACGGAATACGGCAGAAAGATTATTGAAAACTTTGTTATCAACATCTGCGGCTGCGCGGGCGACTGGACCACCGACGATTTCATAGAAACCTCCGTTAAAAAATACAGGGAGGAGCTGAAGGGCAAAAAAGTGCTCTGCGCTCTTTCAGGCGGGGTTGACTCTTCTGTAGCCGCCGTGCTTCTTCACAAGGCAATCGGCAGCAATCTCATCTGTGTCTTTGTTGACCACGGGCTTCTCAGAAAAGATGAGGGCGACATGGTTGAGCGGGTTATGAAGGAGGAGATGGGCCTTAATGTTTTGCGCATTGACGCGCGGGAAAGGTTTCTCTCGAAGCTTGCAGGCGTCACCCTGCCGGAAGAAAAGAGAAAGATTATCGGCACTGAGTTTATCCGTGTGTTTGAGGATGCCGCAAAGGAAATCGGCAAGGTGGATGTGCTTGTGCAGGGCACCATTTATCCCGATGTGATTGAGAGCGGAAAAGGTGATGCCGCCGTTATAAAGAGCCACCACAATGTGGGCGGCCTGCCAGATGTGATCAGGTTTGAAAAAATAGTTGAGCCGCTCAGGGACCTTTTCAAGGATGAGGTGAGAGCCGCGGGCAGAAAGCTCGGCATACCCGAATATCTTGTCAGCCGTCAGCCCTTCCCGGGACCGGGGCTTGCCATAAGGATTATCGGCGAGGTCACAAAGGAAAAGCTCGATATTCTCAGAGAATCCGATGCGATATTCAGGGAGGAAATCGCGCTCGCCGGGCTCAGCGGTGAAATCAACCAGTACTTCACCGTGCTCACCAACTGCCGCACGGTCGGTGTTATGGGGGATGCCGGCACATACGGCTACACTCTCGCCTTAAGGGCCGTGACCACGGACGATTTTATGACCGCCGATTTTGCGAGAATCCCGTTTGACGTGCTTGCGAAGGCGTCAGGGCGCATTACAAATGAGGTAAGATCAATCGGCAGAGTGGTTTATGATATCACCGCAAAGCCCCCCGCAACGGTTGAATGGGAATAATCTTTACTGAATTTTGCACAAAAACAATTCAATAAGGGAATGAGAATTAACATATTTTCCGATTATTCAGATGCTGTCAAAAATCGATTGACAACAAAAGAATTGCGGAGTAAAATACAGTCATAAGGCAAAGGCGTCTGTGAGTTCCGGCTCACAGACGCTTTCTTTGTTTAAGTTTACAGAAAGCAACGGCGCTTTTCCGCTGAGGAAGAGCGCCCCTTTTTGTTTCAGAGGAGGTTGATACCATGACAAATAACGTTGTCTGCGCTAACTGTTTCGGGGAATGGTTCCCGAACGGTAATAATGAATGTGAAATAATGAATTAAATAACTATAATAAAGGAGGAAATAATTATGAGCAAAATCACAAAAGAAGAAATTTTGAAGAGCGCAAAAGAAAACAATGTTGAGTTTATCCGGCTTCAGTTTACGGACCTTTTCGGTATTATGAAGAATATAGCTGTTACGGTTTCACAGCTTGAAAAAGCGCTTGATAACGACTGTATGTTCGACGGCTCGTCAATTGACGGCTTTGCCAGAATTGACGAAAGCGATATGTATCTTCATCCCGACCTTGATTCCTGGGCAATCGTTCCCTGGAGAAAGCATCACGAGATTCAGACAGGCCGTCTCATCTGCTCTGCTTTCAAAGCCGATAACAAAACTCCGTTTGACGGAGATCCGAGAAACATATTCAAGAGAGTTATTGATGAAGCGGCGGCGGAAGGCTACGGCTTCAATGTCGGCCCCGAATGCGAGTTTTTCCTTTTCAGGCTCGATGAGAGCGGCAAGCCGACCATGCAGACAGGCGACGAGGCGGGTTACTTTGACCTTAACCCCATCGATCACGGCGAAAACTGCCGCAGGGATATCTGCCTGGCGCTTGAAAAAATGGGCTACACAATCGAGGCATCTCATCACGAGGTTGCCGAAGGTCAGCACGAAATCGATTTCCGGTTTGACGACGGTCTGACTACAGCCGACAGGGTTATGACCTTCAAACACGTCGTTAAAACCTATGCCACAAAGCACGGCCTTCACGCGACATTTATGCCGAAGCCGATTTACGGAATCAACGGCAGCGGTATGCATACGAATATGAGCCTCTACGATATCAAGACAGGCAAAAATCTGTTTGACGATCCCGAAGGCGAACTCGGTCTTTCAAAAGAGGCATATTCTTTCATCGCCGGCATTATGGATCACATCAAGGGCATGGCGGTATTCTCAAAC
>JAEELT010000034.1 GCA_016282855.1 Clostridiaceae bacterium
AGAGGATGACGTCAAGGTTTCAGCTGAGGATTCCTCATACACAAGACCCGAAGAGGTTTATGATTTTGTTACACGCACCGGCGTTGATTCTCTCGCCATTGCCATCGGCACAAGCCACGGCGCTTATAAATTCAAGCCCGGCCAGGATCCCAAAATCAGGATTGACATCCTCGAAGAGGTTGAAAAGCAGCTTCCCGGCTTCCCCATCGTGCTTCACGGCGCTTCATCCGTTATTCCCGAGTTTGTTGAGCAGATAAATCGTTACGGCGGCAAAATGGACAACGCCATCGGCATCCCCGAGAGCGAGCTGCGCAAGGCCGCTGAGCACGCAGTCTGCAAGATAAACATTGACTCCGACCTTCGTCTTGCAATGACCGCAGCTATCAGAAAGTATATGGCCGAGAATCCCTCACACTTTGACCCCAGACAGTACCTCGCTCCTGCGCGTGATGCCATTCAGGGCATGGTGGAGCATAAGATACTTAATGTGCTGGGTTGTTCCGACAAAGCTTAAGTCGGTCGTAGAATAAACGGCGAAAAACGAACAAAAAAGAGTTTAAGAGGACTGCTTGTTTATAACAGACGGTCCTCTTTTTTATTCAATCGTATTTTCATAAGGAATGGTTATTATTTTTTGTTCTCGGCGTTTTTACTCGTTCGCCGTATCTCGATACTGTCTTCACTCGTAAAGACGCCGTTTTCATCCGTTTCTTCGTCCTCCCTCGCTCGGTGCCTTTTAAGAAGTTTCATCAGAAACAAGTGTGTTTTATAATGCTCGCATCGTAGGGGAGGATATCATCCGCCCGCCACAAGGATATGCGGAGCATAATACAATCGGAGCTTTGCTCCCCTCAATTATTCATTATTTATTTTTTCATTATTCATTAAACTATCCGCTTTCCGCATATTTACATTCCCGTATTTCTGTGATAGAATTAAACCATCAAACAACACGGAGGGTTCGGAATGAGTAAAAAAACAAGAAGCGGCATTATTGTAATTACGGCTATGCTGTCTGTTCTCGCTTATTTTATATGGGGGATGATTGCGCACTCCTATGAGAACGCGTGGCTGGTATATATCGTTGCCGGTATTGTGATCGTCGGCGTAAGCATCTTCGGCGGCAAAAAAGAGGAAGGCACCGATAATCCCAGTGATATCCCGCAAGAAAATGATCGGGACGAATCCGCAGGCGAAGACGAATAACATTTAATGCAAAAACTCCCCGGAGCACACAGCTTCGGGGAGTTTTGATATGCCGTTTTATCTGAGAGAATAGAGGTATGCGTTTGTGGGCTCCGCCCAGGAGTACTGCACCATATATTCGCCCTGATAGTTTTCTGAGTTTCTGTCTCTGAGGTAATTGTAGTAGTCGCATTCCACCGCCTCGGTGCGTATGCTCAGCTTGCCCCAGTCATTTACTATCACATCGGAGCAGCCCTTTTCGTTGAAGGCGTCCATAAGATCTTTTCTTATGTTTCTGAGATAGGAATCGTGATCTTCGTCCTCCCAGAGAATGCTCATTATTTCTCCCGATGAGCAGCCCGCGCCGCGGCGGTCCACAAGGTAGGCGAGCAGCTCTTTTGTTTTAAGATATTTGAATTTGAGTATGCCGCCGTCTATGAACGCTTCAAAATTGCCGAAACACTGAAACTTGACTCTCGCTTTTTTCTTTGCGAGCGGAGAACGCAGGTTTTCAAGCTCTTTTCTGACCTTTTCGGCGGTTATGGGCTTGAGAAGATACCCGCTCGCGTGCATTTCGAAGGCGTCTTTCATATACTCCGAATATCCGGTTGTAAACACAATATTGATTCCCGGTGAAAGCTCTTTTATTTCTTTGGCTAGCTCAACTCCCGTCATACCGAACATCTGAACATCGAGAAAAGCAACATCGCAGGGATTTTCCCTGACATAATCGAGAGCGGATTTCGGGTCCTTGAAAGGCAGCACCTCAATGCCGCTGTCGCACTTTTTTATTGCGCTCACAAGGTTTTCAAGCGCCATTCTTTCATCATCAACCGCGATAATCTTCATTTTACGTCACCGCCTGCTTTGCTTTTTCTTACCTTTGCTTTCTTTTTGTTCTCTTCATTCCCGGGGTTCTTAGGTATGGTTATAACCGCGCTTGTACCCTCGCCCGGGATGCTGTTTATTGTCAGCGTTGCGCTGCACATACCTTTAAGGCGACCTTCAACATTCTTTATACCGTTGTGGGAAACGGCAGGGTCGGGTGCTGCCTTCGCGTCAAAACCGATACCGTTGTCACTTATTGT
This sequence comes from Clostridiaceae bacterium, assembly GCA_016282855.1. Lineage (GTDB taxonomy): Bacteria > Bacillota > Clostridia > Oscillospirales > Acutalibacteraceae > CAG-177. The sequence continues at coordinate 2,274 of JAEELT010000034.1, forward strand.
CACGATATACGAATCATCGGTTTCGACAGAGCTTATTTTAACCGCTCCGCCGTCCTCACGCGCGCAGATTCCGTGCTTTACCGCGTTTTCCACAAGCGGCTGCAGAGTAAGCACGGGGAGCCTGAAATCCTTGCACTGAATATCGTAAATTATTTCAAGCCGCTCCTCAAAGCGCAGCTTTTCAATCCAGAGATAGGTGTCTGTGTGTTCAAGCTCATTCTCAAACGGAATCAGCTCATAGTCAGTAAGAGAGTCAAGATTTTGCCTGAGATAGTCCGAAAACCTGCTGATTGCCTCCTGCGCCTTTTCCGGGTCCTTGTCGCAGAGAAAATAGATTGTGTTCAGCGTGTTGTAAAGAAAGTGCGGCTGAAGCTGCGAAACGTGCAGGGCAACCTGCTGAAGCTTGAGGCGCTCTTCCTGCTCGAGGAAGGTCTTGTTAACATAGTGAATATGCAGATAAAAATAGTAGAGCAGAGCCGCGGCGGGGATAACTGAGTTTGCGACTGTAGTGTTTGTAAACAGGGTGCCGATTATTCCGGCAATCATAACAACAGCCGCGGCGTATATGACTATTATGCCCGAGCGGCTTCTTTTGCTGTTGAATCGTCTGAAAGAGAAAACGACGAGTATTATGAGGTAGATTACGGAGAGCACGGTTGAAAAATAACCGAGCGGGCCGTAAACAAGCACATTTTTTTCATTGACCGAAAAGACGAATCCGTTGGCAAACGCCGTGGAGCATATAATCACATTGAGTACCGCGAGAGAGGTGAGCACAAGAAAAATGTGAGATTTATGCACAACCAGGCGGATAAACAGCAGAATGATTATCGGGCGCAGACCCAGGATAATGACATTGAGCAGCGTCCTTTCAAAAGTTGTGCCGCTCACGCGGGAAAAGACGGTATCGCCGTAGCCCGCCACTATGCTGGCAAGCGACAGCGTGAATATTGCAAAAAACAGGTCCTTGTTGTTCTTTGCGATATGTGTGTCAAGTGAAAGCACGAAGTAACCGCCGATTATAAGCACTATCGGCAAAAAACATTCAATGTAAAAATCAAGCATATTACGAGTCCGCCTTTCATTTTTATTATAAATTTCAAACGCCGTTTTGTCAAATAAAATACATCTTTATATTGACGGACAAATGTGGTATAATGGCGGCATAATACACAGCGGAGGCAGTTATGCGAAAGATTATTGATATAAATGACTCTTGGAAATATACAAAGGACGGTGTGACCGCGCTTGTCACCCTTCCTCACGGTAATACCCCGCAGCCCGGTGAGAAGCGCTTGCCCGGTGTCTGTTTTTATGAAAGATACCTTGACGCCGTGCCGGAGGGCAGGGTGCGTCTCGAGATTGAGGCGGCAAATCCCGTGAGCGAAACGCAGATAAACTGCGTAAAGCTCGGAGTGCACAAGGGCGGTTGCACCCGTTTCGGATATGACATCACGGAAAGCATAAGGCACGACTGCGTGCTCGGAATTACATTATACGGCAGCGAGTTTGAAGATGTTTACACGGGCAGGGGATTGCCGCGCGCGGGCATTCGGGCGGCCCGCCTTGTCATAACGGGCGAGTGCCGTTTTTCGCCGGGCGATTATTCATCGGAGGGGCTCTATGTTACTCCGTTCAGAGCCGGCGATGAGTGGCATCTCGGCATAAAGGCGCTTGTTGAAAGCCCCGCGCCGGGTGCAAAGATTGTGTATAAGTTAAAGTGCCCTTCGGGCGAGGTTTACCGCTCAAAGGAGTGCGCAGTAAGCGAAACCGAAACCTATATAAGCTGCGGCAGCCCACACCTGTGGAAGGGCATTGATGACCCGTATCTCTATACATTTACAGCCGATATTGTTATGGCGGACGGCACGGTTTCCGACAATCTTGCATTAAAAACCGGATTCAGGGAGTTTAATGCCGGAGATAACGGCGGCACTTTTCTTTGCGCAGAAAAAATAACAGTGCGCGGCACCGATTTCATTGAATGCTCGGGCGATACCGGCGCAGGGCTGAGCTGCGTTATTGAGAACGGTTTCAACGCCGTCAGGCCCTCTCCCGAAGTTCTTTCGGAGCGTTTCCTGAGCCTGTGCGATAAAAAAGGGTTGCTTGTGTTTGCACGCACGCCGTTTGCGGGCGAAGCTCTTCCCTTGAAGCAGCGCAACGCGAAACAGCAAATGCTCGAAATCATAAAGCAGTATTACAACCATCCCTGCGTTGTCTGCCTGGATATATGGGATGAGGCGGGCGGTGCCGGCGGAACCGATGAGGCGGGCAGAGCTCTGTCGGAGCTTGCGGGCATAGCAAAATCAGTTGACAGCACCCGATATACCGCCTGCACGCAAAGCAGTTCTCTCCCTGTTTCTTCATCGCTCTTTTCTGTAACGGACTTTGTATTCTGCCGTCTGCCATCCGGTGAGAAAGAGACACGGGAGTGGCTTGAAAAATGGCACTCATTCAATCCCGAAAAGAAGCTCGCGGTTATATGCGAAGCAAACATCGCCGCCTGTGCTGAAAGGCCGTGGCTGCAAGGCGTGTTTATAAGCTCACGGGAAACGGATGACGGCGCAGCCTCAGAATGCTTCGGGCTTGATGACCGGCTCGGTGAAGTGTTTGCCGGCGAAGAAGCGAAAAACCTTATCCGTGCAGGGTTCGGCAACCGTCTCGAGGTGCTCTTTTCCCCACTTGCAAAGCCTGTTTACGCAATGAAAGCGGGCACCGCCTTGAAGCTTATGAAGCGCGCGGGTATGTCCGATGACACTGCGGCAAAGCTTGAGGGCTATCTTAAATCAATCAAAAAATAAAGCGAGCCGGCTCACTGAGGTGAGCCGGCTTTTGTAATATCAATAAGGTATATCGGGCAGCACGCTGAAGCGTGAAACTCTTTCATCATCGGAAAGGAAATGGATAATTTCCTCTGTGGGTATATCTGATGAAATCTTGACTATCACTCTGTAATGGTAGGTTCTTCCGTCCTCCTCGGTGATTTCGATTTCTTCAAGCTTGGCGCTCCATTTGCTTATCTGCTGCATGAATTTGCCGTTGTAGTCCTTGTCCATTTTAACATTGAAATCGAGCGAAGTGTCAACCCAGCCCTCGGTGCCGAATTTGATTTTATGCATTATGAGCTGAATAAGGAATACGACGAGCACCGAAAACAGACCGATGACATACATACCGGCGCCTATGGCAAGGCCTATACCTGCCGTAGCCCATATACCGGCCGCGGTGGTCAGACCCTTTACCGTGCTGCCGTGCTTGACTATTATACCGGCGCCAAGGAAACTTATGCCGCTGATGACCTGCGCCGCTATACGCGCGGGATCCGCCACACGGGTGCCTAAACTGCCGTTACCGCCGGCCAAGTCAACAAAAGCGTATTTGGAAACTATCATCATCAAAGCCGCAGCGCAGCATACGATAATGTGAGTGCGCAGTCCGGCGCTTTTTGAGCGGCGGCTTCGTTCATATCCGATTGCGGAGCCGCATACGCACGCCACAAGGATTCGCACGCCGAACTCAACATACTGCATTATGCTTATCTGAGTAAAGAAATCATTGTAATGCAACGAGCCCGCACCTTCCCTCTGAAAAATTTATAATACAACATTATAATACTCAAAAATGATAATTGCAAGCTTTTCGGGCAAAAATATACCGAAATTATTCACAATGTCACCGCTGTTTTTATCAGTTTGCCGAAAAATCACGGGCAGCTTTTGAGCCGGTCATAAAAAAACTGCGGGCTGAAAAACCCGCAGTCTGTATTGATTTGCTTTACACAGCTCAGTCGCTGATATAAGGCATAAGAGCTACCTGACGCGCACGCTTGATAGCGGTGGTAAGCTCACGCTGATGCTTTGCGCATGTGCCGGTTACGCGGCGGGGGAGAATCTTAGCTCTCTCGGATGTGAATCTTGAAAGCTTGTTGACATCTTTATAGTCAATATATTCTACCTTATCAACGCAGAAAGCGCAAACTTTCCTGCGACCCTTCTTGTTGGGCCTGCCGTTGGTTCTGTCATAAGCCATGGATTAAACCTCCTTTATAGGTTATGAAACTCTCAGAACGGAAGATCGTCCTCGGGAATTTCCTTGAAATCGCCTTCATCCGCAGTGGAGAATGACGGAGCGGGCTGGTAAACTGCCGACCCGTCGCTTCTTGCTCCGCCGGCGGCATCGCCCGCCTTGGGACCGCAGAAGTTGACATTGTTGGCGATAATCTCTGTGCTTTTTCTCTTGTTACCGTTTCTGTCTTCGTAATTCCTCGTCTGAATGGAACCGTCGATTGCGATCAGCGAGCCTTTGGTGAAATATCTGCAGATAAACTCCGCGGTATTTCTCCAGGCGACTACATCGATGAAATCTGCCTGACGCTCCTCGCCCTGGCGCACGAAACTCCTGTCAACGGCAACGGTGAAGGAACACACGGATACACCGGTGTTGGTTTTGTGAAGCTCAGGGTCGGCTACAAGCCTGCCCACGATTGCCGCACAATTAAGCATAACTCATCCTCCTCAGTCGTTTTTGTTGATAATGAGTGAACGAAGCACGCCGTCGGTAATGTTGAAAACACGGTCAAGCTCCTTGGGGAATTCAGGCTCTGCCTCGTAATAGTAAATTACGTAGTAGCCCTCGGGCTCGTCATTGATGGGATATGCAAGCTCGCGCTTACCCCACTCATCAATGCTCTCGAGAGTGCCGTTTTCCTCAATCATGGCCTTGAACTTCTCAACGAGGGTCTGAACGTTTTCTTCGCCCTGCGCTACCGAGTAAACCACCATGGTCTCATACTTGTTTGACATCCTTTAAGCACCTCCTTCCGGTCTTTGGCCATTTTTCAATGGCAAGGATATAAAGTTATTATCGTTTAATCCTGCCGCGGTTTCCGCGGCAATGACGGATTATAGCAGAAAAGACTCTTAAAGTCAAGAATTATTTATTATATAATTTTACCACTTGCTTCTGTCGCGGATAATCTTGAGCGTGGTGGTCTTGGGGAATTCATCGTCGCGTATCTTTCTTCTGGTAACGCGCTTGAACTGAGGCAGGGTTTCATTCACCTTCTGCACATCGTCCTTGAGCATATCGCGGGCATTGGGGTACTCTTCCTCGTTGAGGTAGAATTCAGCCGTAATAGCGTCGTTTTCTTCATAAACAAGCACTTCATTCACATAGTCTATGCAGATGAGCTTATCCTCGATTTCTTCGGGGGAAACGTTTTTACCGTTTGAGAGCACGATGAGGTTCTTCTGCCTGCCTACAAAGAAGAGGAAGCCGTCCTTGTCGATTCTGCCGTGGTCGCCGGTTCTGAGCCAGCCGTTGTCAAACGCGGCGGCGGTTTCTTCGGGGTCGTTGTAATAGCCCTTCATAACATTGTCGCCCTTGACATAGATTTCGCCCACGCCGAATTCATCGGGGTTTACAATTTTAATCTGATTGCAGGGAATGGGCTTACCGACCGAGCCGAGCTTATAATCGTCACGCCTGTTTACGGTGATGCAGGGTGAACACTCGGTCATACCGTAGCCGTTGATAATCTGAATGCCGAAGTCATTCATTCCGTTTTCATATTTCGGGTCGAGATTGGCGCCGCCGACGATTATGAACTCAAGCTCGCCGCCGAGGCTGTCGATAATGGTCTTGAAAAGTTTGCGCCTTACGTCTATGCCGACCTTAAGAAGAGCCTTGCTGATTTTAAGGCCTTTTTTAAGAGTGTCTTCCTTACCTGTCTTGCGGGCGGTGCGCCAGATTTTATCGTAAATCGTGTTGATAACGAGCGGAACCGCGGAGAAATTCTGCGGGTGGTATTTCTGCATATCCTTCTGCAGATCCTTGAGATTGTCGCAGATATATCCCCACTCGGCGAGCAGGTAACCTGAGAACAGAGCGCCTACCCAGCAGAATGTATGGTTAAGGGGAAGGAAGCCGATGGCGTGCTCGCCTCTGTTGATGGAGCAGGAAGCGACAACATCGCTTGTAACATTTTTGTGAGTGAGCATAACGCCCTTGCTCAGGCCTGTGGTGCCTGAGGTGTAAACTATGCAGGCAAGGTCTTCCGGGTCAATCTCAGCGTCGGCGCAGCGGGTATCGCCGTTTTTGATTGCCTCTCTGCCCTCAGCTTTGCAGGCGGGAAAATCGGCAACATCAATGAAAAGGCTGATATTGCTGTTTCCGTCTGCCTTTACCGCATCAACAACGCCGGAGGTTTTTTGGGTATAGACAAGGCCTTCGCATTCACTTCTCACAAGCTGGCTCACAAGCTCTTCGTCCGTGAGCTTTATATCCATGGGTACTACTGTAACGCCGCCTATCAGACCTGCGTAGTAGGCCACTATCCACTCATAGGAGTTTTCGGCGATGATGGCAATCTTTTTGCCCTTTGTGATGCCGTGAAGATAGTAGTAAGTGCCCAGAGCGGTGATTTCATCCCATGTCTGGTTAAAGGTGCGGCGGTCTTCTTTTTTGTCTTTGTCAAGGAAGATGAACTGGAGCTTGTCCTGCCCCTTCTTTGTGCCGTAAACAATGATATCCTTAAGAGTTTTGAGCCGGCTGATTTCTTTTATAAATGCCGGGTCGATTGCGATATTGTTCTTTTTAGCCACAGCAATTCCTCCGTGTATAAAATTTTCTAAAATATTTTATCATACTGTAATAAAAATTTCATCAGTCAAAATAGAAAAAGTGTTAAATAAAAATCAATGTTTATTTGTCGGGCTGAAACAACAGCCGTTTGACATTAAGAGCATTCAATGATAATATGTAAAATGGGTAAGTTTAAGGCAATAACAGACGAAAGGGGTGATTCAGTGAACGAAAAGCTGAGAGAGCTTCGCAAAAAGGCGATGAGCCTGCCGCTGACACCCGGTGTTTACATTATGAAAAACGCAGCGGGAGAAATTATATATATCGGCAAAGCAAAGGCGCTTAAAAACAGGGTAAGTCAGTATTTCGGTTCGCAGAACACCCACACAAAAAAGGTCAGAAAAATGGTGGAGAATGTAAATGATTTTGATTATATTCTCTGCTCAAGCGAGTTCGAAGCCCTTGTGCTTGAGTGCTCTCTTATAAAGCAGCACACTCCGAAATATAATATACTTCTCAAGGATGACAAGGGCTACAGTTACATTAAGGTAACCGGCGGCGAGTGGAAAAACTTTACCGCCGTAAAGCAAAAGGATGATGACACCGCCCGCTACATAGGGCCGTATATGAGCTCTTTCGGCATAACCAACGCCGTTTCAAACGCTAAGAAAGCTTTCAAGCTTCCTCAGTGCTCAAAAAAATTCCCGCGGGATTACGGCAAAAGCAGACCCTGTCTCAATTATGCCATAGGGCAGTGCAGTGCCCCCTGCGCCGGCAAAATAACGCGTCAGGCTCACAATGAAGCTGTTGACCGCGCTCTTGATTTTATTGAGAACGGCTCGGGCAAAGTTATAGAGGAGCTTACCGCCAAAATGCAGGCGTATTCCGACAATCTCGAGTTTGAAAAAGCGGCAAAGCTCAGAGATACAATCAATTCAATAAAGAAAATCACAGACAGGCAGAATGTGGTAGCGACCGGAGCCGAGGAGCAGGATGTGTTTGCGGTTGTAGGCGGAGCGGACGGATCGAATCCCAAGGCCTGCCTTGCGGTGCTCAGGTTCAGAGACAGGCGCCTTTATGACTCCGAGCATTTTATAATAGACCTGCCGGAGGATCTTATAAGTGCCAGGAAGGAGCTTATTGAGAGCTACTACTCTATACGTGATTTTGTTCCGCGCCGTGTCACGCTTGACGGGGAAACAGCGGACGCGGAGCTGCTCGCGCAGTGGCTCACCTCTCTTCGCGGCTCAAAGGTCACCGTTAATGTGGCGCAGAGAGGGGAGGGGCACGCCCTCGTGGAAATGTGCCGGCAGAACGCGGCGCAAAAGCTTGCCCTGTACATGGGCAGAACCGGCAGAGGAACGGCCGCTCTTGATGAACTCGGCCACGCGCTCGGCCTTAAGCGCCCTCCGCAATACATAGAATCATATGATATTTCCCACACTGCCGGCGCCGATAATGTGGCGGGTATGGTTGTGTTCAAGGACGGCCTTCCCCTTAAAAAGGCATACAGACGTTTCAGCATAAAAGGCTTTTCCGGTCAGGACGATTATGCTTCAATGGCCGAGGTGATTGACCGCCGCCTCAATGAATACGAAAAGAACAAAGACAGCGGTGAGGGTTTCGGAGTGCTGCCCGATCTCATACTTCTTGACGGCGGCAAGGGCCAGGTGAATGCCGTGCTGCCCGTGCTGAAGGCCCACGGCACCGATATACCGCTTTTCGGTATGGTGAAGGATTCGCATCACCGCACGAGAGCTATTGCGACAGGCGGCGAGGAGATTGCCCTCACATCAAAGAGAGCTGCCTTTACCCTTGTCTCCTCCATACAGGAGGAGGTACACAGATACTCTGTGGAGTATCACCGCGCAAAGCACAAAAAATCAGCAGTCTCCACCACGCTGACAAGGATAGAGGGCGTGGGCGAGGCGAGGGCAAAAGCTTTGCTCAGACACTTCAGAACAATAAAGGCAATTTCCGAAGCGAGTGTGGAGGAGTTGCTCAAAGTTAAAGGAATGAACAAAACCGCGGCGGAAAAAATATACGCCGCATTTCACGGGGAGTGATAATATGTTTGTGGATTCTGCCCGAATAAAAGTCAAAGCGGGTAACGGCGGCGACGGCTGCGTTTCCTTCCGCAGAGAAAAATATGTTGCCGCGGGCGGACCCGACGGCGGCGACGGCGGCAAGGGCGGAGACATAGTGTTCAAGGTTGATGACAGCCTTACGACGCTTGCCGATTTCAGATACAAAAGAAAGTATACCGCGCCCAACGGCAGCAACGGCCAGGGCGGCAGGAAAAACGGCAAAAAGGGCGAGGACCTCGTTATTCTCGTGCCCAGAGGCACCGTGATAAAGGAAGCGGAGAGCGGAGCCGTTATGGCGGATATGTCCGG
>JAEELT010000035.1 GCA_016282855.1 Clostridiaceae bacterium
AAAAGCTTAACGCGGGTGTATAATAGTTTGTAAGAGTGCCGGGCCTTCCGTCAGGTGCTTATCAGGAGAAACCGGAGTGTGAAAGAACGCTTTGATATTGAATAAAAAAATTTCGGAGGTAAACCATGAAAAAATTACTTATCCTTGCAATCATAGGGATTATGGTGTTTGCTGTCACTGCCTGCGGCGGAGCAAAAACGCCCGAAACGACTGCGGCACCCGAATCAACAGCTGCGCCCGAATCAACTGAGCCTGCAGCAGAGGAAATCCCCGATGAAGAAGGTATCGTACCCGCGATAGATATCACAGGCTGCAGCACTTTCACCGACATAATCGATACAAAGCTCACTAACGGTATGGGTTATGCTCAGCTTAAAGTTGACGACACAGAGGTGCTCCTTGTTGCCCCGAGCACATTTGACAACGACCTCGATGAAAACGAGCGTTACGATGCCGCTGTAGAATCTGATATCTACTTCTATGATGCGGACGGCTCCATTATGTATATGGGCAAAATCAAGGCCGGCGGCAGCTCATATCCCCTTGCGATTAAAGACGGCAAGATTTACGTAGGCAGCAACCACGGCATGAAGATTATGACTGTGGATCCCGAGCTTGCAACAGTCCTTATTGTGGATGAGGCTTATATTGAGTTTGACTCAGAAGGCAACGAGACCTACCTTCACCGCAGCGACATAAACGGCGCTAAGGGCAATGACGGCGTGCTTGAAGATGACAGCCTGCTCAGAGAATATCTCACAGCCTACGGCGAAGCGGAAGTTATCAGATACGATGTTGTTTCAAAGTAAATAAAAGCTGAAAACACCGCCGCAGTTAAATCTGCGGCGGTATCTTTTTTCTGTCACGGCTCGGAGGCTCTCTCTCCGGGGCGTGCTTTTTGCTGCCGTTAACCGCTTTCAGAAAAGGGTGAGCAGCAAACCGGTCAGCAAGCCGCCGGCAAAGCCGGAAATATGCTCGCAAACAGTTGCTTTCTCAGAAATCATGCCGCTGACCGCATATAACGCAAGAATAACAAGAGCGTAAACCGGAAGACCGGAAAACAGCAGCGTGCCGTTCCTGACGGCGAGAATAATAAACACTGCGATAAGCCCGAATATACCGGGTGACGCGCCCTCCCCCTCCTCAAGCTTATAGACGAAGGCCATAAACAGCCCGGATATAAGCGCGGAGCCGGCATAACAAATCAGAGTTCTGAGAGTACCGAGTGAGGATTCAACTGCCCACCCCACTATCAGCATAGATACGGAATTCATAAGAATATGAAAAGGACCTATGTGCAGAAGTGAGGAGGATACAAGCCGCCAGACCTCTCCCCTTTTTATTTTGCTATGCGAAAGGTGCAAAGCACGGTTAATGTAACCCTTGTTATGGCCGGTAAGGAGCTTTTCAAGGAGAGTGACACCCGCGTTTTTCGGAATCAGAACCAGGCTGTCAAGAATGTAAATGACAATTATCAGAGCGCAGAATGAGAGAGTAAAAACAGGAATCATATTAACCTTTCCGTTATTTGTACAAAGCGGCTCTGAGACCCGGCTCGAGCGCCGCGGCCATGCAGTAAAAGCCGAGGTCGTTGGGGTGAGCATTATCAACCGTGCCCGAATCGCCGCCGAAAACATTCATAATCTGAGTTCCGTCAATAAAATAAACGTTTTTGTCCCCGTTTGCAAGCGCGTTTTCAAAGGTTTTCCGGACTGTATCCCTGCGGATAAGTTCTTCCTCATTCGGATTTGGCTGCGGACGGGAGAGAATAAAAACAGGCAGGTCCGGATGCTTTTCGCGCACCGCTTTGAAAAACGGCTCGTGAGTTTTTTCAAGGTGTACGGGGTCGGGGGCGTTATGGTCGTAATCCATAACAAAGGCCGACATACTCAGCCCCGCTATGTAATCAGCCATGCATTTTTCTCCCTTTGCGCTTCCGGAAAAGCCGAGGTTTATCTGCTCACAGGAAAGCAAGCGTGAGAGAATGTTCTGGTAAGAATTGCCGGGCCTTGAGGCGCATCCCCCCTGAGTGATTGAAGAGCCGTAATAGACAACAGGCTCTTTTACCGCGTAGTCGGCCGCCTTTTCAACAGAGCAGCCCGCGGGAAAGCCGAGCTCAAGCAAGGTTACTCCGCTGTAAAGAGGAAAATGAATCGTGATTTCACGCATACCCTCATCGGGGAGAGTGAGCTCGGATGAATAATCCGAATCAAAATCCGCCGGAGGGATGAATGTGCCACGGTAAACCCCGCCGGAGTAAAGGTCAAACCCCGCGCTGCCGGTAAGCGAAAAATGAGGCATACGGGTAACCGAACGCAGATGTGCTCTGAGAACAATGCGGCACGCATCGGTTCTGAAGCGGACCCGCCCGCCGGCAGTATGTTGGTTAAGGAACTTCACGCCCTCGTTTGCGGCAGAGGCCACATCATAAGGCAGGCGGTAATACCCGCCTTCATCCCTCAGCAGCCCGTGAACGGTAAATGGCTCGCGGGAAACATCAAAAAAGAATATCCCGTCCTCATTATACATTTTTGCGGCAAAATTGCCGTCAACGGTTTCTATACGCATTCAGATTTATCCACCTTTATACAGTAATACGGCTGTGCCGTTAAGTTACAGGGTGTTATTCTCTGATGAAACGCGCGTCGCCGACGTCCTCATCGGGGATATAACGCTCAACGCGCATATGAAGATTATATTTTTCACGAAGCGCGGCTATCTCAGCCATCATAGGAGAAGCGTGGTGAATATCAAGCGCCTCACGGCTTTCCCAGCTGTCAATAAGCAGCACGGTTTCTTTATCGTCAAAAGGCGTAAAATAATCATATCGCAGGTTACCCTCCTGAGCTCTTATTCTGCCGGCAATGCCGCTTTGCTCCATCTCACGGGCAAAGGCTGCGGCGCTGCCCCGGATGCCGGTGTAATAAATGTTGATAGTCAAGCTCATAATCTGCCCTCCCGAGTCTTAATCGGACTTATTGTGTAAATGCTACGCAAGGCTTGTATAGTTCTTTTCAAATTTATTCTTCCAGGTTTCTTCAATACCGGCGCGCCAGCTGAGAGCCGCCTGCTTAAGCTCCTCGCAGAGCTCCGGAAGCTCGCCGGCGAGGTTATGCTTTTCGCCCGGGTCGGTTTCAAGATCCGAGAGAAACACATCCGCTCTCGGCTCCTCGCCCTCATCCGTACGCCCGTTAATCACGAGCTTATATCTGCCCTTTCGCACGGCGGTCTGATCCTCCATCTCCCAGAAAATATATTCATGAAGTGAATCACTCTCACCCGTAATCATCTGCCTTAAGCTGATGCCGTCAAGCTCGTACTCGGCGGGGTTGCCGCCGCAAAGCTCAAGCACGGTGGGAAAAATATCCGTTGCGATATGAGGGTCGTCAATTACTCTGGCGTCAATAACGCCTTTCCAGTAAAGCAGAGCGGGCACTCTTATCCCGCCCTCAAACAGGCTGAACTTATGGCCGCTGAAAATGCCGGTGCTTCCGCCGTAATACAAATCTTCGGTGCCGTCAAGCCAGTTTCTCGATTCGCGTGAAGGGCCGTTATCGCTCTGATAATAAATAATTGTGTTTTCAAGCAGGCTCTGTCTCTCAAGCTCCGCGCGGATTTCGCCCACGCCGTCGTCAACCGCGCTTATCATTGCCGCCATAAGCTGACGGTCTTTCGGGAGATGCTCAAAGCGCTTCATATATTTTTCGGGCGCGTGCATAGGGTAGTGCGGCGCGTTATAAGCCACATAAAGGAAAAACGATCTGTCGCTGTTTTCACGGATGAAATCGATGCTTTTTTCCGTGATACGCTCGGTCATATATTCGCCGTTGTCATATACTTCTTTTTCATTTTCCCAGAGGTCGTGAACGGGGTTTGTGTTGCCGTCTGCCATTCCCCAATAAAAAATATGCGAGTAATAGTCCACACAGCCGGCAAGAAAGCCGCTGAACTCATCAAAGCCGTTGCTGTTGGGTCTGCACTCGTTTTTGAGACCGAGGTGCCACTTGCCGGAAAGACCTGTGCGGTAGCCGAGTTTTTTGAGCGCGCAGGCAATTGTAGGCACGGCGGGAGTGAGACCGCTCGCTTTTCTGTGACCCGCAAGTATTGCTCGCACACCCGCGTTGGCAGGATACCTGCCGGTGAGCAAAGCGGCCCTTGAAGGAGAACATACGGGCGAAGCGGAATACATAGATGTGAAGCGTATGCCGCCGCACGCGAGCGAATCAAGGTGAGGAGTTCTGAAATCCTCAGCGCCCATACAGCTAAGGTCGCCGTATCCCTGGTCGTCGGTCATGATAATAATCACATTGGGTTTTTTCATTTTCATTCCCTCATTTTCAGACAGAGTATTTGATAATATTGAATATGCAAAGAGCCGCCGTAAGAACCTGCACTGCTATAAAGCAGTTATTCACAGCCTTTGCGCCGGCTTTTTTGTTAAGCATTCTGCCGATAAGCGCCCCGCAGAGCCCGGCAGCAACGGCAAACGGAAGTATCTTTATTTCAAAGGAGGATATATCCCTGACGGCGATTGTAATAAGCTTTGTTCCCTGAGAAAAGAGAATGGTCATAATGCTGCATACAACCGCGGTTTTAATCTCAAAGCCGAAAATGAGGGTGATAACCGCCACATTTATCGGGCCGCCGCCTATGCCGAGAAACGCGGCACACGCGCCGAGTAAAAGCCCTGCAAGGAGACCGACAAACGGGCTTTTGCAGTCAAACGTTTTTTTCTCCTGCTTTCTCATATAAATCACAACGAAGACAATCAGAATAAGCAGAATAACATTCTGCACTGTCTTTACCGGTGAATTGCCCGACACGGCGCGGGAAAAAATGAACTCGCCGAGATAGCCTCCGGCTGCGGATCCGGCGGCTATTGCCGACATAACAGGCAATATATTCTTTGCGCGCCTTAGCTGTTTTGCTCCGATGACAGTTGACAGAAGAGACATAGCAAAAACAGCACAGGAGGATATAACCGAGATTTCGGCTGCGGAATACTCCCCTATGGCGTCAAAAACAGGTTTTATAATCACGCCTCCGCCGATTCCGGCAAGGGCGCCGAGCGTTGTTGCAAACAGCACAACAGCACAGCAGACTATATCATTCACCTTGTATTCTCCTTACTGTTGAATGCATACGCCCGCCGGCATATTCAAAGAAGGCGGTGTACGCTGCGCAGTATCTGTTTTCGGTAAAACCGTTTATCCTGTCTCTCCTGCATCCGCCGCGGCACAGATAATGATAGACGCATTCGGAGCAGTGCTTGTGGATTATCAGCGATTCGTCAATAAAAGCTTTGTGCTTTTCATTTATCTCAAAAGGTTTATCATCGTAAAGCGTACCGACCTTGTAACTGCTGTCGCAATAAAAATCGCAGGGGTAAATGTCACCGTTTGCCTCAACGGTAAAATAGTTTCCGCAAACGCCGCACATTGAGCAGGCCTCCGGCGGCTGCCCGAGCAGAATACCCATGTAATTATCAATATGCCTTACGGAAATATACTCCCCGGCTGTATAAGCCTCATACCAGAGGTCAAAAGTCTTTTTAAGGAAGCGCTCATAACCGTAAGCCGACAGAGAGGAATCACTGCCGGAGCCGATACGGGGAATGAACTGAATATAACGAAAACCGTTTTGCCTGAAAAAGGCGAATGATCTGTCAATTTCATCAACACCCTTTTCGTCAACAACCGAAAGAATGTTGAAATCCGCATTATGCCTGCGAAGAATATCCGCGCTTGCCATCACGCGGTCAAAAACTCCCCTGCCGCTGTTATCAACGCGGTTGCGGTCGTTTGTTTCCCTGTCTCCGTCAAGTGAGAGCCCGGTAAGAAAATTGTTTTCGCTTAAAAACGCGGCAAATCCGTCATCAATCAGCAGACCGTTTGTCTGCAGAGCATAGCTGACCGGCACACGCAGGCTTTTGCGAACGCGGGAGACAAAATATCTGAAAAATTCAAGACCCGCAAGCGTGGGCTCGCCGCCCTGAAACATAACGGTAAGAGAGCTCGGCCTGCACTCGCTTATTCTGCGTATAAGCAGGTCAGCCGTTTCATAAGTCATTACCCTGTTTTCTCTGCCGGAGCTTGCGCATCGGTAAAAGCAATAAGCGCAGTTCATATTGCACATACCCGCCGCGGGCTTGACAAGAAGGGTTAAAGGTCTCATTTCCATAAAGCGGCAAAAGTGTGATTAAACCACGGTATATCCTTTGCCCGCAAGCGCCTGCGAAGCGCCGCCAAGGTCTTCGGAGCGGAAAAGAATATAGTCGGTGTTGAAGGTGGATACAGCAAAAATGCCTATGCCGTTATCGGCAAGGACCGAGGAAATACCCGAAAGAATTCCCGTAAGAGAGAAGTCAAGCTTTCCCTGAATTCTCATTGCTCTCCAGCCGTCGCTGCGTTCGGCTGTCTGCGCGGGGACATCTCCGCTTTTGCATACCAGCGATATTTCTTCATCGGTTTTGCCAGCAAAGACAAAATCTCTGTCAAGGTCGATATCGGCTGTGCTTTTTACCTTGCAGATTGTGAATTCATAAGGAAGAATTTGTATTACCACGGCTCAGGCTCCTCTCGTTCATACAGCCGTCGCTGCTTTTATTGCTTTATTAACGTATGCGGATGTTCCGATTGCGTGCCTGTCAATGTATTTTGAAAATCGCTCATCACTCACATACATAAAGCCGAGGCAGGAGAGGATTTCATCCGTGCAGTTATATAAATTTGCGGTTATATATGATTTAAGAGCCGAAACAAGCTCCCCTGCCTCCTGCGATTCAGGAGGAGCGCCGGTGCGCATACAGGCGGCAAATCTGCCGAAAATCTTATCCAGCCCGTAGTTTATAGCGTCAAAGTCCTGAGCGGTGTAAGCGCAGGTCCTGGCAGAATACTCTCTGTAAGCGTCTGTATCTCCCCAGCGCTCTTCGGCTTCATTTTTACAGTCTTGAAAGAAAGTGTTTCCGGAGTAGTTCATTGTGTGTTCTCCTGTTGCTCTGTGCCGAGCAGGTCAATATCGGCCGCAAAGGGTTTCATGCCTTCTATTACTGTCCCGGCAAGCTGACTCACTTCCATACCGAGCATTTCGCAGCCTTTCAATATAAGCTCCCTGTCACATTTCGCGGCAAACTTTTTATCCTTGAATTTCTTCATAAAGCTTTTAACCTCAAGGTCGGTAATGCCGTGCGGTCTCATACGGGCACAGGCCTGAATAATGCCTGTAAGCTCATCGACAGTGAAAAGGGATTTTTCCATATTGCTCAGGGGCTCAACATCCGTGCATATACCCCAGCCGTGGCTCATGATCGCGCGTACATCCGCCTCGTCAACACCCTGCGCGAGCAGCTCTTTTTCGGTGTGCTGAAGATGCTCCTCGGGATATTTTTCGTAATCGTAATCGTGCAGATAGCCTACGGCCATCCAGTGTTCACGGTCCTCGCCGAAATAATCCGCCATCGCGCCCATGGCGTACATCACATTCTTTGCGTGTATGATAAGGTGATATTCCTTTACACAGCTGTCATTGAGCTCCTTCGCTCTTTCAATGGTAAGCATAACAACATCTCTCTTTGATTATTTTATTATTCAGTCCTCCCACAGCATATCAAGCAGCTCGGCTTCTTCGGCCCAGGAGGGGTCGTACTTCACCTTTGATATACTCGCGCCGCAGGACGGGCATGTTTTATAAGCTTTCTTTGCCTTGCACCCGCAGGCAGAGCAGATAAACTCATCCGCTCTTAGAAAATGTGTTTTCTGTATCCATACAGGCGGTTTTTTCTTTTTGCCTGACAGCGGCATATTCATCGCCTCTTTGCGTATTGAAAAATTATCTGCTGAACGAATATGTTCTGATAAACTCTCTTATATCCGCGCCGTCTTCAATATATCTGAGGAGTATCTCGGCGCAGGCGCGGCTGTCACTCGACGCCTTATGGTGGTCAAGCTCAATGCCGTAATAACAGCAAAGATCATTAAGCCTGTGGCTCATACCGGGCAGCAGCCGCCTGCCCATTTTTGCCGTGCACACATATCTTGTGTAGGGCCTCCAGACTATTCCGTAATCGCTCAGGCAATGCCGTAGCACGCCGAGGTCAAAAACCGCGTTGTGAGCTACAATCATCCCTTCGCTCATCACCGGCTCTATCTGCCGCCACAGTTCGGGAAAAGCCGGAAAGCCGCGCACCGCCCTCTCGTTTATTCCCGTAAGCTGAATATTAAAAGGGTCAAAGCGCGTTTCGGGATTTACGAGGGTGTAATATTCATCCGTGATTACGCCGTCTTCTACAACTGTAATTCCTATAGCGCTCATACGGTCATTGTATCTGTTGGGAGTTTCAACATCGAAGACAGTGAATCTCGGCATAAACAGTTTCTCCTTGAAATGTTCTTTTAATCAGTTTGTCCGGGGTAAAACCGCCGTTTAATCACGGCAGACCACCGGTATTTATCGGCGTGGTTTATGCCGCCTTTATGTCTGCACTCCGGGTACCGCTTCGGGCACGGCAGTTTCATCCTCTGCCTGCTCCTGACCGTCATCGCCGGACGGTTTATCAGCAAGGGCATCCGCGCGCTGCTGAAGCACTTCCATTATTTTAACGTGCTTTTCATCCGTATAATCCCAGAAGAAAATATACGGAAGCATCATAAGCAGATAGCCTACGAGGTCGAACGCGATGCCTATAATCATACACTTTGTTCTCACGTCGTCAAGGTAGAGCACATCCCAGTCGGATGTAAAGCCGATGCCGACGAACATAAGCGGGATAATAAGGCCGACAAGCGAGGTGATGGGGCTTGTGAACCAGCCGATAATGCCCTGGTAGCCCTCGAAACGCTCGCCCGATATATACATCTGATAGTCGCTGACACGTATGTTCATATCGTCCTTTGCTATGCTGATAGCGGAGTTGAGGGCGTTGCCAATAAACAGCGTGATAAAGAGCAGGATTCCGCACAGCCAGTACAGCTTGCCGAGGAAGAGGAAAGCCAGGATATAAACAGCTGAGCGGGACGCGTTGACTATCTGGCTGAAGACCATAAGGGTCTTGAACTCAAAGCGTTTTCTTATAAACGGTGCGAGGAACTGACCCGGTGTGCCGGCAAATTTGATTAGTATTTCCGCTACCGAGAAAATCAGACCTGTTTCGCGCCAGACATAAATGAGCAGTATGGTCTGCATACTGAGCATGCCGTTGCCCAGCGAGTCAAGCAGCGAGACGGCATTGTTTATCCAAAGGTATTTATTTTTCATAATACCGCTTATGCAGGTCCAGAATGAGTAATACTCCTTTTTCTCAACCGGCGGGGCGGGTATGCGCTCCTTGATGCCGCCGACGCTTATGAACATAATCGCCGCGCTGACTATGAAGAAGACTGGCAGGAGGTATTTGAACATATTGATATCCCTGATGCCGTCAACAAACATCGCGCCCGCGATTGTGGGCAGAAGAAAATTGACTATGTTCTGCACAAGGTGGCTTATCTTGATGGGGTAGGAGTTTACAAACAGCCTCTCGGACTGGTCGGGGCTGATATGCTTCGCCATCTTTTCGGTGTGGCCGATGAAGGTAA
>JAEELT010000036.1 GCA_016282855.1 Clostridiaceae bacterium
GGTATGCCGAAGAATCAGAACAAGCCCAAGGCAAAGAAATATCGGCGTGACCGAAATCACGCCGAATCTCTTGATAATATTGATTTTTTCATTATTATCTTGAAAATCTCAATAATACTGGTTTACGGCCCGCAGGGAAAATCCTGCGGGTTTTTTGTTTATAAAATGATATATGTTACGCGAATATTGAGAATATTCCCGCGCGGTAATAGATGTCATAAATCCAGGCAAACGCGGGCATAATCAGGTTAAAGCCTCTCACAAACGGGAAAGCAAGGGCGTCGGCAAGATTATCCTGCGACGGAGCGGGATTCTCAGCAACGGTCTTTTCTCTGCTCTCGCCGAAGAGACCCGCGGGCACTTTGGAATCAAAGTAATCGGGCAGCTCAATGCCGAGAGCGTAAAGAGCGATGGCGGCGACATCTCTGTTGTGCGCGCTTTCGGGCAGAATGGTCTTGTTTACGGATTTGCCCGCAACGGCAAGCAGCGCGGAGCTCTCCTCCACAGTCTGACCGCCGTGGCCGTCAGTGGTTTCGCCGTGGTCGGTAACGAGAATAAAGAGGCTGTTATCCATAAGGCCTCTTGCCTCAAACGCGTCAAAAATTCTGCCGAGGCGTTTGTCGGACTCCGCTGCTGCCTCATAGTATTCGTCGCTGAAGCCGCCGTAGGTGTGCGCGGCGTGATCCACATCGTCAAGCTGAACGAACATCAGCGTGGGAACGTTTATCGTGTTAATATTGTGTATAACTTCGTCAGCCGTGAGCACATCCGTGAAGCGGTTTACTTTTTTAACCCCTATATCGTCCTCGATGATGCCGTAGTTGATATTGGGCCAGTGGTTTACGGAAACGAGCTTTGCCTTTGGCATAGCCTGACGGGTATAGTAAAAAATGCTGTGAAGCTCATCATCGGAAGTGTGGCGGTTTTCCTTGGTGGAATCATTTGTCATTCCGTGAGTTTCATAGTCAACGCCGAGCAGGATTGAGCCCCAGTTCTGTGCGCTGGTGGTGATATACTCCGTGTGGCAGTTATAGCGGTATGCGTTGTCGGCAAAGATGCGGTCGAAATTGGGTGAATCAACCTTTTCGTATGAGGCGCCCAGGCCGTCGATGCCGATAATGATTACGTGCTCATACTCGCCGAAGCCCGCTTTTGAGTCTGCCGCAAAAGCGGAGCAGAGCGACGCGCACGAAAGCACAAGAATAATTGAAAGTAAGACCGACAGTGTTTTTTTCATAATAAGACTCCTTTATTCTTACGGATTACAGCTCTGAAGCATAATCCGTTGTAATCACTTTTTCGGACATTTCGCGCAGTTCATTTTCGCTGACATAGGCCGAAAGAGCCCCAACGGCGGTGACCGCTTTGCCGCCTGTGACATTGCCGAATCTGACGCAGTCACGGAATGGAAAGCCGTGAAACAGCCCGTAGCATAGCCCCGCCAGGAAGGCGTCACCCGCGCCGGTGCTGTCAACATTGACAAATGAAGCTATGCTTCTGCAGAAGAAGGGTCCGTTTTCATCTATGCCTATGCAGCCGTCCTTATCCACTTTGACAAGCGGATACGCGAAGTGCTCTCTGAGCCGCAGAGCCGCCTCATAAGGGTCCGTGCAGCCGGTAAGTTTGAGCGCCTCCTTGCGGTTGGGCGTGTAGTAATCGGCCAGATTGAAAAATTCGCCGTATTTCTCAAAGCTCATTTCATCGTCCCAGCCCATATCGAGCACAAGCACCGTGCCCTCGCTTTTAAGCTTTCTGTAAACATCGGCAAAGCCGCGCGGGGTCATAAGGCAGATTTTTGCTCCTGTTGCCATACGGTAGAAGGTCTCTTTTGTGTTATTATCGCACTCAAGATTGCCCTTGCCGTAAGAGATAAAGCTCCTGTCATCTTTGAGAATGACCGCGCTTGTAATGTTTACGGGAATCCTGCTTCCCCTGTAAAGATTGACGGGGGTAACGCCGTTTGCCCTGTACTGCTCCGAAGCGAAAGAGGAAAACATATCGTCTCCAAGCTCCGTTGCAATACGGGCAGGCACGCCCAGACGGCCGAGGTTAATCAAGGTCGCGGGCAGACCGCCTCCGAGCTGAACGGAAAAGCTGTCAGTGTAAACCTCTTCGCCCGGTCCGGGTATTTTTTTCATGTTTTCATAAAGCAGGTCAACATTTGTTGAGCCGATTCCCGCAATAAAACTCATTTCCAACCCTCTGTATAGTCTTTGTTCAGTTCAATGTATGCGTCCGTCAGGCGGGTGGCAAGGCTGTAGCTCGCCACAAGAGGATGAAGTGTCAGTGCCTCAACGGCTTTTGTTCTTGATTTTTCGCGTATGGCTTCGCTCGAGAGTCTCTCATATATTTTCACTCTGCGTATGAGCTCCAGATTTTGCTCATCGACTTTACCGAAACAGTGGGGAACGGCGTCACCGCCCGTGATGTCGCAGGTGACTTCCACCACATCATCATCACGCAGGCCCTCTATAGCGCCGGCGTTGGGCACGCAGAGAATCATTGAATCGGTCTTTCCGCCGCGTGCAATCTCCATAAATCTGAGAGCAACGCCTGCGTAACCGCCGTCGTCTTTGCCGAACATATCAAACGACCACTTGCTCTGCCTCTTTATGCCCGACTCGGCTGCCATATAATTGTTTTCGCGTTCACCGTACCATTTTTCAAACACGGCGAGGGCTTTGCCGAAATCTTTTTCAACGTCGATTTTCTCAAGCTCCGCCGTCATTTTTCTGTTTATTTCCGCTATCTGCTCGCCCCTTGTCTGCTTTGCGGCGAGAATATTTGCGACCGCCTTCTCGCGGTAGTAAAAGTAGTAAAGATACTCGTTGAGTATGGCTTTTCTTTCTCTGAGCAGTGACTTTTCAAAATAGCGCAGGTCCGTTTCGGTGTATGCCCTGTCATTTTCTATTATCTCATCGAGCACATCTCTGCCGTCTATCGTAATGCGGGTGAAATAAGACAGGTGATTAAGGCCGTAAAGCTCACCTTTGGCAGAGCCTTCGCTTGCACCGTAAAGCTTTTCAAAGGTGCGCAGCATACCGCTGGGCGCGTCGCAGATGCCGTAAGTGAAATCATAGCCCATATCCCTGAGCGTCTGGGAAACAACGCCTGCGGGATTTGTGAAATTAAAAATTTTGCAGCCGGGCTTCGCGAGCTTTTTTGTCAGCTCGCAGTAGCCTGCCAGAGCGTCAACGCTGCGCATGGCGAATGACAGCCCCGCGGCTCCGGTGGTTTCCTGACCGAGCAGGCCCATATCAAGAGCGATTCTCTCGTCTCTTACTCTCATATCATCGCCGCCCTCGCGGATGGTGGTGATAACATAGTCCGCGCCGGTCACGGCCTGTGCCGCATCGCCTGTCAGGGAGAATTTAATACCGGGGTTTATCTTCGAGGCTACGGTTTTTGCCATCAGCCCGTATATGCCGAGCTTCTTTTCGTCTTTATCCATAAAGACAAGCTCGTTTATTTCAAGGTCGGCGGCTTTCTGCGCAATGCTCTTTGCCAGAAACATAGAGCGCACTCCGCCTCCGCCGATTACTGCAAGTTTCATTTTACATCACCGCTGAAATCCGTAAATACATCTCTTATGGCTTCCAGATATCCGTAGCCGTAAACATCGTCCGGCTCAAGATAACTCATTTCTGTCCACTCATTCCAGGAGTTTACCGTTATAAGCGGCACAGTGTTGTATCTGTCGCTGTATTCCTTTGCCATCTCAAAGCATTTTTTTACATTATCGGGGGTGTTATTTTTTATAATCGGAAGCGTGAGACTGTTGTGGCGGGGGTTATTATCCCAGCCGACGCTTACGTGCGGGTAATACGGCACACTGTACTGAGTGCGTATTCTTTCCCACTCCGCCGCTATGTCAGGCAGCATATCGGCATAGTCCCGGTTGCAGTCCGCAAAGTGGCAAAACTGATAATGGGTTACCGAATCAAAACCGAGCAGGTCCACAAAATCCTTTGTTGAGCCCTTACGGTTTGAGTCAACTCCGCTCACATTTGCGGCGTTTTCAGAGTAAACCACCATCTGAAGGTGAATATCCGGGAAGCCCTCCGCCTTTGCCATAGCGCGGAAATCGTCGAGCGCTCTGCGGGCCTCGTCTATGCCCCCGAGCCCTTTGACAAAATTCATTATTTCATAAATCATAAACACGGGACAGCCGTTGATTTTATAGTAATTGGGTCGCTTGAAATAAAGGTCGATGACCCGGCGGCAGATTATGTCAAATTCGCTGCGCGGCTGTGAGCCGAACCAGATTGTTTCGTCAACATCGGGCTGGCGTTTATCCCACAGGTAGCCGGCGTCGTGATTTGCCCACATAAGATAGAATTTCATATCCCCGTTGTTTTTCGCGCCGAGGAAGCCTTCATCGAGGCACTGCTCAAGGAAGGGGCGGCGGTCATACCAGTACCAGTCATAAATGAACACATTCACGCCGTGGCGCACTGCCTCTTTAATCTGAAACTCCATTACTTCGGGGTCCGCCTCATCCACCGTGCCCCAGAGAGGCCTGCGGGGGAGGATATGGTCCTCGGAGCGTTTTTCGGCCTTGAGCACGGTTTGCCACTCGCCGATTCTCTGCTCCCAGAACTGGTATGCGCGTTTTTCTTTGCCTGTATATGACGGCCAGATGTATGCCGCAACATCATATTGTTTCATATGTTATCTCCTGAAGGGGTTAAGAATCAAAACCAGAGCTTGTCCGTAACGGGCACGAGCTCGCAAAGCGTGTTTTTGCAGAATTCCGCCATACGCGCTTTGTAATCCTCGTCCTCTTTCGCCTTGCGGTATGTGCGGCGAAGCAGGCGGGCGTAGCAGATGATTGCGCTTGCGTTTTCTATGCGCTGAAGGAACTCTTCATCCTGAGTGTCAAAATAGCTCTTGAGGGTTATCTGCCAGAAATCCTCGCTCTGCGCGCGGTTGATGCCGAGGAATTTTTCAATCACGGTGCTGTCAATGCAGCTGAAGCCCTTATACGCCGCATAGATAGCCGAAAACTCAAATATCGGGTGGCCCATGGCAAGCGTATCCATATCGATAAGCAGATTTTCGCCGTTCTGGCGCATAATGTTTTTGATATGATAATCGCCGTGAAGCATATTGAGAGTGTCGGGAACATCCTTTACAAGCTGCACGAGCTTTTCGCCCACTTCCGCGGGCAGATAATCAAGGCAGTATTCAGCCCAGACAAGAGCTTCCGCCTTTTTGTCGGGCAGCTCGCCGGGCCTGAGTTTTGTGGAGTGCATGGTCTTGAGAATGTCCGCGCTCTCCTTCGCAAGCTCGGGAATCATAGAGGGGTCAGCGGCGATAAGCTTTGCGAATGACTTGGCGCTGAGCAGCTCAAACACTGAGCCGTACAGGTCGCCGACCTTGACCACGTCGTAGGGAATGGCCGTGGGTATACCCATAACAAAGGCCTTGCGGGCGAGCTCGCGCTCGTTGTGTATTTCTTCAAGGGCGTCGTGATTCTTGTAAACCTTGACTATGGTGTCCGGGTCAATGCGGTAAACCTTGCCGTTTGCCCCTTCGCCTATAACCTCACAGCCTTCAATGGAGATTTCGCGGTAAGCTTTTGATATATTCATCATTTCGGTAAAGCCGGTCATATCAAAAATCTCATAGACCTCTGATGTGCAGTTGATAACCGAGGTGTCGGGGTTGCTCTTTTTGAGACGCAATATTACACGCAGACCCGCGCTTGAGATGTATTCGAGCTCTGCGGCGTCAAGCACCACGCTGCCTGTATATCCGCTTACAGCCTTCTGAATCTCCGCCTCAACCTCGGGAGCGTTGCCTGAGTCAATTCTGCCGGAAACTTCTACAGTCAGGGGGTCTCCGCCTTTTTTCTTTACACTGTACATTTTTTCTCCTCCTTAAAATCTGTCAAATACCCGATGAACAAGGGCGCTGTATTCTTTGTATGCGTCAAAAGAGCTCAGCGAAGAAAGAAGCTCCTCAATTGTGGTGAAATACCATTTCTGCATTTTCGGGTCGGGTTGGTTGAAGCGTTCAAAGAAAGCGTCGCCGCACTTGTCAAACTCGCGGGCAAAGCACCTCATATTTGAGAGCTTGTCGGAGAGCCAGAGTATTTTGACTCTCTCGTCTGTACAGTTGCGCAGCTCCTCAAAGGATTCCTGCTTGCGTATGAGCCAGGTGTCGCTTGCCGCCTGCTCCGGGCGTTTGTTTTCGGTTTCGCTTGCCACAAGATCAGCTATGCTGTTGCCGAATTTTTCGCGGATTTCTCCGGCGGTCACCGGGGTATCCTCAACTGTGTCATGAAGCACGGCCGCCGCAATCACATCGGGGTCGGAGGTCATTGTATTTGCTATTGCCGCCGCTTCAAGCGGATGCAGGATGTACAGGCTGCCATCCTTTCTTTTCTGCCCTTCGTGGGCTTTTACGGCGAAGATAATCGCTTCATTCACGCTGTTCAATTTTCATCTCTCCTTGAGCTTATTATATACGTTTTCCATTATAATATATCGGTTTGTCAAAATCAACACCGCTGTATAAAAAGAGCCGCTGTTCCGAGCAGGGCAAGAGCCGCGCCTGCAATCTCCTTCTTTTTCGGCTTGCCGGCGGTGAAAAAGCTGTAAACGGTGGAGAGCAGTATAACCCCGCCTGTAACAAACGGATACTGAGCCGAGGCGTTCACCTCGCTCAGGGCAATAAGGAGCATATAGTTGCCCACCGCACACATAACGCCGTAGCCGCCCATATAGAATACACCGGGGCTTTTAATTAACCCCGTTTCGTTTTTGGTGAAAGCGAGAAGGATAAGGCAGAGCAGGACCGTGAAGCCCTCAATGAGCATTGAGTAGCCCGCGTCGCTCGCTTTGATTCCCGGGTCCGCGGCGCTGAAAAACTTGTTGATTACGCCGTACATTCCGTTTGTGACAAACACTCCGATATAATACGGTACAGCTTCCTTCTTGCGCCCTTTTTCGGCTGAGAGAGCTATTGACGCGGCCACGAGGACCAGGCAGATTATCTTGCCCGCGTTCAGCTCCTCTCTGAAAAACAGAACACCGGCGGCGAAGGGCAGCAGCATACCGCCCGACATATTGAAAACGGAATATTTTGAAAGGTTGGTTCTCTCGAGCGCGCGCAGCGAACATAGATTGAAAAGTATAAGGTCCAGCGCGGCGACACCGGCAACCGCCAGAGTAAACGGCGTTGCCTCAAAGCGGAATTTGTTGATTACCAGCAGGGCGAGCAGCCCCGAAAAATGGGCGCCCGCGGTAAATTTGAGCACAGCGTCGGGGGCTGTGCCGTATTTTGCCCTGTATCTGTCGCTGAAAACAAATACCGCGCTGAACAGAACTGCGGATATCGCAAGTAAAATATAATACATGGCTGTTATTCAGGTTCGTTTACATATTCGTTTAAAGGGCCGTCAAGGTAGTTTATTTCGGGCACACCGAGCTTAACGTTCAGCTCATCGTCAATCTCCGCCTCATAAACCGCGTCATAGTTGTCGCCTATGGGGGAGCGGGCAGTGACAAAGAGTCGGGTTTTGCCGGGCCTCAGCCCCTCGAAGGTATAGATAACATTGTAAGGCGAGCCGTCCATTTCATCGTGATCGGGGTTCGGGTATTCAATGCTTCTTTCAAAAGCTATCATATCCGGGTCCTCGGCCTCAAGCGTATATTCGGGCCCGCCGCCGTCAAAGGAATCAAGACTGAGGGTGGTGCGCTTTTCCTCATCGGGAATGTACTCCATAGAGTTTTGCGACTTCCAGGAGAGCGTGACATCGCGCGCCGGCATTGTGAACTCAATAATGAAGCCCTTGCTTTCGTCATAGCCGGGGTTCAGCTCTTCGCCGTCGAGGAAAAAAGAATAATCGGTGTCGGTGGCTATATACGGAAAATAAAGCCGGACCTTTTCGCCCTCGCGGTATCTGTCTTTTGCGCCGGTGAAAGAATCTTTCTGTGCGCCGTAATCTACAGCGTATTTGCGCGCGCCGCAGCCGGAAAAGCCAAACATCATTATTCCTCCCGTCAGAATTATAATAAGGGGCAAAGCGATTTTCACAATATTTTTCATAGTTGTTCCTCCCGGCATAATACACTGAAAATTATACTACCAAACCGTGTGCAATTCAAGAGATGAGCCTTATAATTATGTTGCAAGCGTAACTAATATTTGTTATAATTATCACGCAAAGAAACAAGCGGAGGTTGACTATGACAGGAATAATAGGCGCGATGAAAATCGAAATAGAAGAGCTTGAAGCTCTTATGGAAAACAAGCAGGAAAAAATCATAGGAAGCGTAAGATTTGTAAAGGGTACGCTCGAGGGCAGAGAAGTCGTCACGGCGGTGTGCGGCATAGGCAAGGTTGCCGCGGCAATCTGCGCGCAGACGATGATAATGGAATACTCTCCCTCGTGCATAATAAATTCGGGTGTTGCGGGCTCGCTCACAGCGCAGGCGGGTATATGCGACACGGTGATAGCGAGCACTCTTGTGCAGCACGATATGGACACAACCCCGCTCGGCGACCCGCCGGGGCTTATTTCGGGGCTCGGCATTGTTGATATTCCCGCGGATGAAAAAGCGGCGAAAGTTCTCATGTCTGCCGCGCAGCGGGCGGGCAGCGGAAATGTGATTTACGGAAAAATCGCTTCGGGGGACCAGTTTGTGGCCAGCCCGGAGAAAAAGGATTATATTGTGAACACCTTCGGAGCCTCGGCCTGTGAAATGGAGGGCGCGGCAATTGCCCAGACCTGCGTGAGCGCAGGGGTACCTTTCGGAGTGCTCAGGGTTATGAGCGACACCGCCGACGGCTCGGCGCATATGAACTACGCTGAGTTTCTCCCTCAGGCCGCCGCAATCGCCTGCAAAACGATAGTGAATTTCATAAAGGAATATGAATAAACGCAAAAACATTCCGGTTACGGTCCGATAATTACCGTATTATGAAAGAGCGATTAAAACAGAAAAAGTGTTGTTCTTTAAAGCAAATGCCCTGCGGCTGTGCCGCAGGGCATTGTATATATATAATCCCGGTGTATTATTTACCGAGCTTTGAGCGAAGAACGAGCATTTCAAAGGCGGTGTAATTTTCAATCGCTTGCCTGAGATTATACGTAACTATGGAAATATTTTCAAAAAGAGACATATTCTTTATGTTGTATTCTGTGTTTCTGATATAGCTTCTGAGCACTGAGAAAAGGCGTTTTGCAAAATCAAATATGTCAAAAGGAGATGATACGGGGGTTGCTTGTGCGTCAAATGAGCCGACGATGCAATCACTCGGTCCGAAATCCGCTACAGAAACATTCCATTTCAGATTACCTTCGGGACTGATATCAAAACAGCCTGTAAAGGTGTAATCTCTGCCACGGTATGAAAACTTGTAAACAGCAGTATCTTTTATACGCAGAACCTTCTTTTTTGTGCCGTCTTTGAAATACAGCATAATATAATCGGGAAGATCCTCATTGCCGAATACAATCCACTCATCATAATATACAAGAGCTTTCGGGGTGAAGCCTTCCGGCAGCTCAACTTTTTCAATAAGCCCGGCGATATTTATAATATTGATTGTAAGGTTGAAGCCGTGGCCTTCAAAAACATCACAGAATACTTCGTGTGTGCCGTTATCGATATCGGTTATTTCGCAGAGGATATAATAAGCCGTGCATTGTTTTCCGCTTGAGAAAGAAAGGATAACAGGTGATTGCGGTTCAATATCTGACAAACCTTCGGGATTTTGGAAAATGCAAACATTGTTGTTTTTCAAGGAATATGATTTTATTTCGCCGAGGTATGTCACCTCCGCTTCGGACCGGGTAATAACTTCTGTTTCTTCATCCGTTTCTTCATCATAGTCAGCATGATTATAGAAATCGAGAAACACCTTTTCGCCCTTTTCAAGATAAATTATATCAAAAGAATGCGGGCCGTGATAACCGCCGACAACAGCATATTCCGTTACGGTGTTTCCTATAGCTTTCCGTGATACGCAGTAACCGAAGAAATCACCGGCTATATCATAATAACCTTTTTCCGGAGCCTTGAAGCTGTAGGCGTTTTTGCCGCCGACGGTTATATTGTTTTTGCCTTCTTTCAGTTCACCGCAGTAGCTGTCAATGCCGTTGTTGTCCACACCGCAGGGATAGTCAAGGCCGCCTTTCCAAATTATCTTTGAAAACGAAAAAGCCGATGAGACCGTAAGAAATGATGAGAGAATGGCTATAATCAGCAGAGCCGATGCGATTGTTTTTACAGATTTTTTCATGGTTTTGTCCTCCTCAATTTATGCCTCGGTATTTGCCTGCCGGGCTGTTTACATCTGTATTATATCGAGAGGCGGATTAAGATTCAAGCACGGAAAGCATTAAGAATGTATTAAGATTCCGGCTTTGCCGGTGAACTCCTGATTTCTTGACTTTTTATTAAATAACAATTATAATTTCGGCAGAAAACAGTGTTGCCGAATACGGGGATATAATAATGAATTCATTTTCTTATAAAACCGGATACAGAGCCGCGCCGTTAAAAAAGCTTACGGCGCTTCTGCTTGCCGCGGCGCTTATGTTCTGCGCGGGCTGCGCTTTCGGCGAAAAGGGCGATTCCCCGGACCATTCAGTGTATACGGAAACTTCCGGCCGGGAAAGCGGCGAAACACAGACGGTTACGGAAACTCCGACTGTTACAGCTGAGAGCACGGATTTTTTTGAAACTGAGGCAACGGGAGTTACGGAGGAAAGCCTGACGGCTGTTACTCAGACCGAAGCACAAACAGTCACCGCTTCTTCGGCACCCGCCGGGGTAACTTCTTCATCGGCTCAGCAGTCATCGACAGCCGAGGCAGGCACGACAAAAGCGCAGAAATCGGCGCCGGAAACCGAAAAACCCGGCACAACCGCCCCCCGCGAAACAAGGAAGGCGCCCGAGAGCAGCACGGCTCCCGCGCCGTTTTCAGCGGCGCCCTCTGCGCCGCGCGCAAGTGAGGCCTACACCCCGCCGGAGATTCCCGCGGGCGTTTTTGACAAAAGGTTTTATTACAGCCGCCTTACCGCCGCTCAGAAAAAGCTGTATGAGGAGGCCTACAGCGCCGCTTCACAGGGCCTGCCGACCTATGACTGCGTTTATGAATCCGCAAACACAAAGACGGATATTGAAAAAAGCAGTATGGCATTTCATTATGATTTCCCCGAGTTCTGCAGTCTGTCCGGCGGATACAAGTATTCATATTCCACTGCGGACAGCAGCTGCACGGTAACGCTCAGAACGAAAAGCTTCTGCAGCGACACCTCCGGCGGCAGTTACAGAACCGCGCTTACAAACAAGGCAAATCAGGTTGTGCGTGAGGCCGAGCAGTTCGGCACCGCTTTTGACCGCATAAAATATGTGCACGATTACCTTTGCTATAATGTAATCTATGATTATGACGCTATGGGCAAGGGCGATGACACCTCCAACACCTCCGCCCAGATGGCTTATACCGCTTACGGAGCTCTGATAAACGGCAGGGCGGTCTGCGCCGGCTACTCCCTTGCGTTTGAGATGATGATGAGGATGCTCGGCTATGAGTGCGGTTACGTTCCGGGCACCGCCAAGGGCAGCCACGCCTGGAATGTTATAAAGGTCGGAGCCGATTATTACTATATTGACGTAACCTGGGACGATGACTGGGAGGATGACAAGAAATATATTGACTACAGTTATTTCTGCATAACCTCTGCAGAAATGAACAGGTCTCACACTCCCGACAGGGATTTCTCCTACCCCACAGCTTCATCCAACGACCTGAATTTTTATTATCACTATGAATATGTTGTCAAAACATACGACAGCGAAACCTGCAGCGCCGTTATCGAGGAGCAGAAAAACAACGAATACATTTATATAAAATTCACGGACAGAAACTCATACAATCAGGCTAAAAGCGGCAAGAACGGGCTTTTTGACGATGTGAGAAGAGTGACCGGGAAAAACTCGGTGTCATATTACAGCGATGATGAATTTTATGTGCTGGCGTTCAAATCATAAAAAGAAAAGAACCGGAAGCTGACTTCCGGTTCTTGCTTTTTATATTTTCAAATGGGAAATCCGGGGCGCGGGCTATCTGAGAGAGCCGCCTGAAACAACCTTGACAGTTGCCGAGCTGCCTCTGCCGACCTGCCTCATAACCTGGTCTCTCTCCACGTGAGTCAGGTTTGCGGAGCTGTCCGCTCCGCGGGCCGACATAAGGGCTCTCATTATCCACGGCAGCACAACCACACGGGGCAGGCGGTCTCCTCCGCCCGCGTTCCAGCAGCCTGTCGCAAACCAGGAGCAGTTGCGGATAAGGGGGTCAAATACGTTGCTTCTGAGCATAAACTTCGTCACGTTTTCAAGGTCGGATTTTGATATGACTTTGGAAAGGCGGCGTATGCCCCTGTAAGGGCTCTTGTATTCGTTACGGTATTTCTCGAGATTATAGTAGATACCGGCTCCGTCTGAAACGGACATGCCGAATGAGCCTGCGGAAACAGACTGACCGGCGGGGCAGGTGTATGCGCCGACCGTGATATCGTGGCTTGTAAGGTTTTCAATATGGAAGAAAACGTGCGGAACTACGGAATTCCAGTTTGAGATTATCGACATTCTCGCGTAGTGCTCGGTATCCTCCGGTTCCTCCGGTTCCTCCGGCTCATCGGGCTCTTCCGGCTCATCGGGATAATCGGGATAATCGGGGTCGGACGGGTCATCGGGATAATCGGGATATGAAGGATCATCGGGGGTGTCGCGCACATCTATTCCGAAATTTACCTCCGGTTCGGAGCGGACCGCTTCCGGCACGTCTGTTTCGGGAATTGCGTCGGGCGCGTCTTGCGTAAGGATGCTGTCGCCGTCAGGCGTGTCTGTTCCGTCGGGGCTTTCGGGCGCCGGCGCACTCATATCGTATGATATACCGTCTTCATAAACTTCTCCGTCGGCAAAAACCGCCATTGTAAGGCAACCCGACATAAGAAGGATTGACAATAAAATACACAGTGTTCGTTTCAAGATGTTTGCATCTCCTTTTGGGTTACAGAAGTTTTTGCTTTTCATCAGCGGACATATTATACTATATGACCGGGATTTATACAAGTGTTTTTATTATATTGACACGGCGCAAAAATCAAATTAAAATAAAACCATAAAACAGAAAGGCGGGAGAAATATGATTTTTACACCGGAACTTATGAAACTGAGCAGCGGAGCCCCTGTCAAAAACGAAGAGGATATGCGCCTTCGCCGGCGTGAAATGCTCGAAATACTCAGCGAATACGCTTACGGCGATATGCCGGAGAGTGTGCCCGTAAGGGGAGAAGTGAAATCTGAGGAGAAAAAAATCGCCGCGGGCAACGCGGTGATGTACGATATTGACATTATCTGCAGCTTTCCCGGCAGGGACTTTGTTTTCCCGTTAAAGCTGTTTATGCCGAGAGGCGAGGGTAAAAGAAAGCTGATAACCGCGATTAACTTTACCAAAAGCCCCTATGACAAATATATGCCCGTTGAGGAGATAATTGACAGCGGCTTTGCCCTGGCATATATCTACTATCAGGATATTACCACGGACGACAGAGATTTTGATAACGGGCTCGCCGCGTTCTTTCCGCGCACGGGAAGCGGCAGGGACCCCGCAAAAATAAGCATGTGGGCGTGGGGCGTGAGCAGAGCGCTTGATTACCTTTCGGCGCGCGATGATGTGGATGAGGAAAACCTTGCCGTAATAGGTCATTCACGCCTTGGCAAAACCGCGCTCTGGTGCTCGGCCAATGATGAGAGAGTCAGGTTTGCCTGCTCAAACGACTCGGGCTGTATGGGCGCTGCCTACCACCGCACTCTGCACGAGGGAGGGGAGCCTCTCTCATCCATAACAACGGTGTTCCCCTACTGGTTCTGCGACAACATACAGAAATTCGGGGGCGACTCTTCAGCCCTGCCCTATGACCAGCATTTCCTGCTCGCCTGCATCGCTCCGAGGTATGTGCTTATAAACAGCGCGAGCCTCAACGACTGGGCGGACCCGTATTCCGAGCAGCTTTCCTGCGTGGCGGCATCCCCCGCCTGGGAGGTTTTCGGCAAAACGGGCTACAAGGGCAGCGCATTGCCCTACTGCGAAAATGAGGGCTGTTTTTACGGCGAGGTCGCTTATTTCCAGCGCTACGGTGTTCATTTTCTGAGCAGAAAAGACTGGCAGAGCTTTATGCACCTGATTTCACTTAATACCCGCTAAGGCGCGGTTCATGCTGCCGGATTCATAGCCGGCAAGGTCCGCCGTGACATAAAGAAAACCGAGAGAGCGAAGGTAAGAGTTTATTTCACCGGCGGTTTTTTCATCGGCGAGACGGCACAGGCTGTCTTTATCAACTTCAATGCGGGCGAGAGAGCCGTGCATGCGCACCCTCGCCTGAGTGAATCCGAGCTCAAAAAGCTTCTGCTCGGCTTTTTCGATTATGCCGAGCTTACCGGCGGTAACCGGCTCGCCGTATTCAATCCTTGTCGCAAGGCACGCATAAGAGGGCTTGCTCCATGTGGGCAGGCCCATTTCTTTTGAGAGAGCGCGTATATCCGCCTTCGTAAGCCCTGCTTCTTTAAGAGGGCTGATTACTCCGAGCTCTTCAAGAGCTCTCATACCGGGGCGGTAATCTCCGGTGTCATCAGCGTTTGAGCCGTCCGCAACGGTGTTTATCCCCTCTTTTTCAGCCTCGCGTACAATGGCGCAGAAAAGAGCTTTTTTGCAGTGGTAGCATCTGTCGGGCGGGTTTTCGGCAAAAACATCCAGGCTCAGCAAATCCGGGGAAATAACTATCTGTTTTATGCCGTTTTCACGGCAGAATTCCGCCGCTGCGCTCTGCTCCCTCACCGGAGTCAGGGGAGACACGCAGGTGAGCGCAAGGGCGCTGCCGCCGAGAATATCGCTGCACATTTTAAGCAGAAAAGTCGAGTCCACCCCCGCCGAAAACGCAACCGCGATTTTGCCGAGGGAGAGAATCTGCTCCGCAAGCTTTTCTTTTTTGCGCAGGAGTTCAGCTGTCATATTTTTTTACCAGGTCCTGCGCCTCGCGCAGCGATATCTGCTGCTCCTTTGCCGTGCGGGCGAGGTCTTCATATTCATATTTTTCTTTTTTTACGCCGTATCCGCAGGAGACTTTTTTGCGCACCTTGCCAAAGGGCGTGTCCACGGTAACGGTGCTTCTTTCGAGCACATATCTGTTCACAAGCGTTTCACGCACGCCTATTGTGGTGGTGTCAGCAAAGATGACAGCGAGTATCTTTTCTCTGTCTTCCTCTTTGCACAGCACGGTTACCATCACTCCGGGGCGTGATTTTTTCATACCGGCGGGAGTGGTGAAAACGTCCAGCGCGCCGCTCTCAAGCAAAGCCTCGCAGGCAAAGCCCGTTTCCTCACCCGTCATATCGTCCACATTGAATGAAATTTCGCACACAGTCTGTGCTCCGGCGTTTATTTCGCCGAGCATTGCCCGCACGCAGTTCGCGGCGGGAAAATCCTTTTTGCCCATGCCGTAACCGATTTTGCCGACCGACATTACGGGCATCGGACCGAAGCGATTTGCGAAGTATTTCAGCAGAGCGGCGCCCGTAGGAGTGCACATCTCGCCTTCAATGCTGCCGCCGTAAACGGGCACATCCCTGAGTATATATGCGGTTGCGGGAGCGGGTACGGGCAGAATACCGTGAGCGCATTTCACCTGACCGAAGCCGGTATTTACGGGGGAGGCTATCACCTCGCAGGGTGCGAGCTCCTCCATAAGCAGGCAGACAGCGGCAATATCCGCGAGGGCATCCGCCGTGCCTACCTCGTGAAAATGAATATCGGAAACAGGCACTCCGTGGACCTTGCTTTCGGCCTCGGCTATAAGTGAATAAACGCCGAGTATATCTTCCTTCACCTTAGCGGAAACGCCGGAAAGCCCGCAGACGGTTTTTTTGATTTTTTCCATTACGCCCGGGCCGTGTGAGTGATGCCCGGCGCGCTCGTGCATATGCTCGCCTTCTTCTTCTCCGTTCACTTTTACGCTGACGAGCGAGCCCGATATGCCGCATTTAACGCATTTTTCCATGCTTGTTTCAACCCCCGGTATGCCGAGGGAGTTAAGTCTGCTTATAAATCCGTCCGGGTCGGGCAGAAGCTGCACCAGAGCCGCCGTGAGCATATCACCCGCGGCACCCATACCGCAGTCAAGGTACAGAGCTTTCATTTTTTCGCCTCCATATGGTTTATCATGCCGGCAAGGTATCCGGCTCCGAAGCCGTTGTCAATGTTGACAACAGATACTCCCGAAGCGCAGGAGTTGAGCATAGATAGCAGGGCGGAAAGTCCGCCGAAGGAAGCGCCGTAGCCGACGCTTGTGGGCACCGCTATAACCGGGCAGTCCGCAAGCCCGCCAACAACACTTGCCAGGGCGCCTTCCATGCCCGCCACGGCTATAATGACGCTTGCGCCCATTATATCGTCACGGTGCGCCATAAGGCGGTGGATGCCGGCAACGCCTATGTCATAGAGCCTTAAAACCTCGTTGCCGTGTACCTCGGAGGTAATTGCCGCCTCCTCGGCAACCGGTATATCGCTTGTGCCGCCGGTCGCCACAACAATTTTTCCTATGCCGTCGGCAGGCGGTATATCTCCTATTACGGCGGTTTTTGACAGCGGGTCATATTTTATGTCATAACTGTTTTTGATTATTTCGTGGTTTTCGGGGGAAAGCCTTGTTATGAGTATGCGGCTCTGCCCGTTTCTGAGCATTGTATCCGTTATGCCGGATATCTGCTGCGCGGTCTTGCCTGCGCCGTAGATAACCTCGGGCGCTCCCTGCCTTATACGGCGGTGAAGGTCCACCTTCGCATAGCCTATATCCTCAAACGGCTGAGCCTTCAGGGCGGCAAGGGCATCGTCCACTGAAACACTGCCGTCGCGCACGCTCTCAAGTATGTTTCTTACCTCTGTTTTCATCTTTATTCTCCCTGCGGATTTTATATCTGAAAAAGTATATCATAAAACAGCGTATCAATCAAATAAAATGAAAAAAATGTTTTAGGCTTTTCGGTCGATTGGCTTTGCGCACAGACATAATGCGGACAAATCTCACAATCTGTCCTATAAAATCGTATAAATCGGGTAAAATGTCTATTGAATTTTTTCAAAATAGATAATAATATAACATAGTATGAATAACTATATATAGGGTTTTTATGTTTCCCGATATGCATATATTGAAGAATAAATGATTGCGATAATTCAGTAAGGGCGTTTTTGAATGAAAGATTTTTACATCCCCGATTTAAGGGAAATACTTGACAACAGTGCTGCAAAATACGGCTCAAAAGCCTTTATAAAATATGTGCAGGATGACCGGATACAGTCAAAGAGCTACAGGGAAGTGCGCCGTGACACGCTCGCGATATGCAGGTATCTCAGAAAGTTCTCAACAAAAAAGCAGCATATAGCCGTGCTCGGCAAAACCACATACGAATATATTGTTTTTATGCTCGGCGTTATACTCAGCGGCAATGTGCTGGTGCCTCTCGCACCCGAAATTTCGGCTGAAGAAGCGGCTAAGCTGATAAAAGCCGCCGATGTAAACGCTTTTCTCTACGGCGATGTTTTCAACGACAGAGCGGCGGAGCTTAAAAAAGAGTGCCCCAATCTTTTCCCGTTTATAAATTATGACGACGATGTTATACTCGACCTCATTACGGGCAAGTTTTCGGACAAGAGCGAGTTTGCCGGTCTGTCTGAATTTGAGTTTGACAAAAAGGATTGCTGCGCCATTATCTACACATCCGGCACCACCGGCCAGAAAAAAGGCGTTATGCTCTCCTCCGATTCGCTCATAGGCAATATTATGTACACCGACAGGTGGGAGGTACTCACCGAGGGGCGCTCCACTCTTTCCGTGCTTCCGATGCACCACCTTTACTGCTTCTCGGGCGATGTAATCCGCAATCTCAAAGACGGCGTCACGCTGTGCCTTAACGGCGACATGAGAGACCTTCAGAAAAACATAATCAGGTTTCAGCCCTATGTGATGAGAATTGTGCCGCTCATAGCGCAGTCGCTCCTGCAGAGATACCGCGTGGTGCGCTCAAAGAATCCCGGTCTCTCCGGCGCGAAGGCGGCGGAGCAGGTTTTCGGCAGGAATCTCAAGCAGATTATTTCCGGCGCCGCTTACCTGAGCAGCGAGATGGTTGCCGAATATGACAAAATAGGCATAAAGCTCATTCAGGGCTACGGAATGACCGAAGCCGGCTGCAGAATAGCCGTGCCGGACGCCAAAGCGCCGGAAGGCTCCGTAGGCAGAGTGATTGATATATGCGATGTGCGCATAAGCGGAAACGAAATCCAGGTCAACACTCCTTCGGTTATGCTCGGCTACTATAAACAGCCGGAGCTTACAGCCAAAATGTTTACCAGGGACGGCTGGCTCAAGACCGGCGACATAGGCAATGTTACCGAAGACGGCTTCCTTTTCATAAAAGGGCGCATAAAGAATCTCATTATTCTCTCGGGCGGCGAAAACGTATCGCCCGAAGCGATAGAGAAAAAATTCGTTGATTTCGCGCCGATATCCGAAATACTTGTCAGGGCCGAGAATGACCGTCTTGTGGCGGATGTTTACCCCGATTACGGCTACTGTAAAATACACGGTATATCCGACGTTGAAAAGACTATAAGAGACAGAATCAACGAGGTTAATATAACCGCAAAGCCTTCTCACATTATTTCAGGCGTGAAAATATTTGAGACGCCCCTGCCCAAAACTCCCACAGGCAAACTTAAGCGTAACCGCAGCATTGCAAACTGAGTAAAACAAGGAGAAAAACAGATAATGAAAAAAGAGATCAAATATTACCCCTTCACACCGGCGCAGGAAATGATTCATTTTATGCTCAAGTACAGCTTTTTCCATAAGCAGGTTATCCAGATTCCCGCGTCAATAGTGCTTAAAAGAAAAATAGATTTTGATATAATGCAGAAGGCGCTTGAGAAAGAAATCGAGAGAAATGACTGCATGCGCCTGCGCTTCGAAAAGAAGAAGGGCATGCGTCAGTATTTTGAGGATAAAGTCAGCATCGGAAAGGTGCCCGTAAAGACCTTTTCAAGCGACGCCGAGCAGGAAGCTTTCCTCAACGCGGATGCGGGCAAGCCCATTCGATTCCTCAAAGGCGAAACATACCGCTTTTACTTTTTCAAC
>JAEELT010000037.1 GCA_016282855.1 Clostridiaceae bacterium
AAGAGAAGGCGTGTGTAACCAGAATTTATTGGAGGTGTAACATAATATGGCAAGAAATATGCAGCCCATCGTCAAGCGCTGCAGAGCACTTGGCATTTCCCCCGCGGTAATGGGCTACACTGAGAAATCCAAGAGGAATTCAACAAAGCGTAACCCCAATGCCAACAAGAGGGGCAAAAAGAGTGAATATGCCATACAGCTTAACGAAAAGCAGAAGGTTAAGTTTGTATACGGTATTCAGGAAAAGCAGTTCCGTAAGTACTACGAGAAGGCAGAAAAAGCTTCCGGCGTAACGGGCGAAGTAATGCTCAGCCTCCTGGAGCGCCGCCTTGACAACGTAGTTTACCGCCTCGGTCTCGCCAAGACCCGCAGAGAGGCAAGACAGTATGTTTCTCACGGTCACTATACAGTTGACGGCCGCTCTGTCAACATTCCGTCCTTCCAGGTTAAGCCCGGCATGGTTATCGGAGTTAAAGGCAAGAGCAAAGAGATTGAGCGCATAAAGGGCTTTATGTCCGACGAGAATTTCCGCGGTCTCCCCAAGTGGCTGACCTATGACGCAGAAAAGGGCGAAGGCACCGTAGTAGCGCTGCCCGCAAGAGACGATCTTGACTTTGAGGTTGAGGAACACCTTATCGTCGAGTTCTACTCCAAGTAATAAGCTCTTTTCCTGCCCGCCCGACAAGGGCGGAGCAGGCCGAAAGGAAATTATACGTTTTTTTGAATGCATTACGCAGGGAATCCCTGCCGATTTAAGGAGGGTTTTTATATGATCGGAATCGAAAAGCCCAGAATAGACACTGCTGAGATTACTCCCGACGGTAAGTACGGCAGATTTGTTGTGGAGCCCCTTGAGAGAGGCTACGGCATCACTCTCGGCAACAGCCTGAGAAGAGTGCTTCTTTCCTCGCTCCCCGGCTATGCGATCACCGCTGTCAAAATCGACGGAGTTCTTCACGAATTCAGCACCATCCCCGGAGTTAAAGAAGATGTTACGGAGATAGTTCTCAACCTCAAGGACGTTATACTCAAGATTAACGGCGAAGGCCCCAAAACCTTGTATGTAAGCGCTTCCGGCGAGGGCGAGCTCACTGCCGGCGATATCCAGACAGACTCCGAGGTAGAGATACTTAATCCGGAGCTTCACATTGCAACGCTCAACGCCGACGCTCATGTCAACATGGAAATCACCTGCGACAAAGGCAGAGGCTATGTCTCATCCGAGAGAAACAAGGCTCTTATGCAGCCCGTAATCGGAGTGATTGCAATTGACTCTATCTATACACCCGTATTAAAGGTCAATTACACAGTCGAAAACACCCGCGTCGGTCAGATTACAGACTATGACAAACTGACCCTTGAGGTGTGGACAGACGGCACCATATCAGCTATGGAAGCCGCTTCCCTCGGCGCCAAGATACTCAACGAGCATCTCAGCCTTTTCGGCAACCTTGCCGGAGAAGCTTACGAAACCGATGTGATGGTTACCACACAGGAAAACGACGGAGGAAAGCTCCTGGAGATGACCATTGAGGATCTTGACCTGTCTGTGCGTTCCTTCAACTGCCTGAAGAGAGCACAGTACAATACTGTCGGTGACCTTATCACCAAGACCGAGGACGATATGATGAAAGTACGCAACCTCGGCAGAAAGTCTCTTGACGAAGTAGTATCAAAGCTGCAGTCACTCGGCCTTGACCTTCGCAGAGACGACGACTAAGTAAAGGAGTGTGAACTGAATGCCAGGCACCAGAAAACTCGGCCGCAGCACTGACCATCGCAAGGCGATGCTCAGAGGCCTTGTCACATATCTTTTGGAAAACGGCAGAATAGAGACCACCGTTACGAGAGCAAAGGAAGTCAGCGCGATGGCCGAAAAGATGATCACCATCGCCAAGGAAGACTCCCTCCAGGCTAAGCGCAGAGTTATGGCATACGTCACCAAAGAGGATGTTGTGCACAAGCTCTTTGCAGAGATAGCTCCCAAGTATGCAGACAAGAACGGCGGCTATTGCCGTATCACTAAAATCGGCCCCCGCAGAGGCGACGCGGCTGAGATGGCTGTTATCGAACTTATCTGACCTTAAGGCCGGAGCAGGACAGCCAAGCAAATAAAACAATTAAGGACTGCAGGTTAAGACCCGCAGTCCTTGGTTTTTATTTATACGGTTTATTCCCCGTATTCGGCAGGGGCGATGAAATAATCCGCGACATAATCCACGGGCACCTTGCAGAAATAGTTGCCCGTTCTTGACCCGGCGGAGAGATAGTCAAGCGAGAAAATGAAGACGTAGCTGTCATCGGTCACGAGAAATTCTGATTCGTTGAACGATTCTTTTATCAGCGCTTTCTTTTCGGCGGAGATGGGCACGGCGTTGGGCGAATAGGTCTTATCGGCCGCTTTGCAGATGCCGGCGAACATTTCGTCTTTAAGACTGTCGTTATAATCCTCAAGTGCGAAGGAGGTTACAGACATCTGACCGCCCTCGGTAAGCGAGAAAGTGAGAGGCCTCAGAGCAGGTTCGACATTCTCAATGTTTACGCCGGTGCGGGTTTTGAGAATAACTGAAAAAAGCGAGTCGCTCTCATAGTATACCTCGTATGAAATTTCAGTGATTCTCGGCCCTTCAAGCCCGTATTTTTCAAGATAAGCAGAGGTGTTATCCGCGTCTTTCTGCATTTCGGCCGCGCGCTCGTTGACATAGTTTTCAAAGAAGGCGTTTACGGATTTTGCGCCTTCGGGGGAGCTTGCCTCATCAAAGTGCGGGATTGTAAGCACGAGCTTTGAAACGACCTTGCCGGACGAATCTTTGATCTGTGCGGAATCCTCGCGCGGAACGGACCTCGTCTGCACAGTGACCGCGGTATCGGTGTCGGTGTTGCCGTCGTTTTGTGTTTCAGGTTTTCCGCAGGCGGAAACCGCAAGCAGGATAAGGCACGCAAGAAGCGGAGCAATAATTCTTTTCATATTTTCACTCCCGTCGGGATTATCTTTGCCGTAATCTTACCATAAAGCCGCAGGATATTCAACAGATTTTGTGTGAACAGATGTAACGGCCGGTATCCGTTTACCTATGCACCCGCGCAGAATAATGGCATTTTATTCCGGATTTTGTCCGATTTGATAAAAAATTTTTATTTGAATAAAACACAATTATTTTAAATAATATATAGCATTTTCTAAAATAGTATGTTATAATTCTTTGGAAAGATTTATGAGCATTCACGGGAAATATTCCCGGTCAATTGGGAGGAAAATCAAATGCTTAAAAAAATAAGTAACATTCCGTTCAAAGGCACACCCGAACAGGAAGCCGAGCTCAAGGCCTGCATCGAGAGCAGCAAGCACGACAAGCACCTGCTTATGACCGTGATGCAGAAGGCACAGGATATTTACGGCTACCTTCCCTTTGAGGTTCAGGTTATGATAGCCGAGGGAATGGATGTTCCCCTTGAAAAGGTTTACGGAGTTTCCACATTTTACGCCCAGTTTGCTCTTTCACCCAAGGGCGAATACAATGTTTCCGTCTGCCTCGGCACAGCCTGCTATGTCAAAGGTTCTCAGGCAGTGTTTGACGAGATAAGCAAAGAGCTCGGTATCGGCTCCGGCGAATGCACCGATGACGGCAAATTTTCACTTGAGGACTGCCGCTGCGTAGGCGCCTGCGGACTTGCTCCCGTTTTCATGGTCAATGACGATGTTTACGGCAAGGTCACGCCCGATATGGTAAAGGGTATTCTCAAGAAATACGCATAAGGTGTTATCGGAGTTCGTATATGACTATTAGAGAGATGAGCCAACTGCTCGACGCTGAGATTCTGTGCGGGGACTGCCCCGACACGCAGGTGAAATCAGCCTGCGGAAGCGATATGATGAGCGATGTGCTGGCTTTTGTCAAAAACCGCGCTGTCCTTCTCACAGGCCTTGTGAATGCTCAGGTTATTCACACCGCCGAAATGATGGATATGGTCTGCGTTGTGTTTGTGCGCTCCAAAAAGCCGGGCGACGATATGATAAG
The DNA here is from genome assembly GCA_016282855.1 of Clostridiaceae bacterium. Lineage (GTDB taxonomy): Bacteria > Bacillota > Clostridia > Oscillospirales > Acutalibacteraceae > CAG-177. The sequence continues at coordinate 4,020 of JAEELT010000037.1, forward strand.
GCTCGCTCAGGAAAGCGGTATAGCTGTTCTGACATCTCCCAAGCGTATGTATGAGGCCTGCGGAATCCTCTATTCCCACGGCCTGAAGGGAGACGGTGAAATAGATGAGTGAGTCCCTTACCTTTCACTATGAAGTCGACGGTGACAATTTCACCTCTGCCGGTCAGGCGTCCGTAAAGGTCAAGAAGCACCTCAGGGAGCTCGGCCTTGACGCCGAAACCATAAGACGCGTTTCCATCGCCATGTATGAGGGAGAAATCAATATGGTGATTCACGCGAGCGGAGGCTTTGCCGACGTTACCGTTGACGACAAGTGCGTTACCATAGTCCTTACGGACCGCGGCCCCGGAATAGCGGATGTCGAGCAGGCGATGCAGGAGGGCTTTTCCACAGCCCGTGACAATATACGCTCGCTCGGGTTCGGCGCCGGTATGGGCCTGCCCAATATGAAAAGATATACCGACAGCATGGAGATAAACTCCGTTGTCGGCGAGGGGACAGTCATTACCATGAAGGTCAACCTCTGATAACAACCGGAGGTGATGCAGAATGAACGAATACATTCACTCCGTTTCACTTGAAAAAAGCAAATGCACCGGCTGCACAACCTGCATGAAGCACTGCCCCACCGAGGCTATCAGAATCCGCAACGGGCGTGCCGAGATTGACGCAAAAAGGTGCATAGACTGCGGAGAGTGCATTAGAAACTGCACTCATAACGCAAAGAAGAGCAATTATGACTCTTTTTCCGAAATACGCAAATACAAATATAAGATTGCGCTGCCGGCACCCACTCTTTTTGCCCAGTTTGACAATCTTGACGATATAGATTATGTGCTTCAGGGGCTCATTGACATCGGCTTTGACGATGTGTTTGAGGTTTCAAAGGGCGCGGAGTTTGTGTCGGAATACACCAAAATCTATCTTCAGACCCAGGGCATCAGAAAGCCGGTAATAAGCACGGCCTGCCCCGTAATCACCCGCCTGGTCACACTCAGGTTTCCGTTTCTCAAGGATAACCTCCTGCCTCTGCTTCCTCCAATGGAAGTTGCGGCGTCAATGGCTGTCGAAAAAGCGAAAATGGAGCACCCGGAGCTTAAGCGCGAGGATATCGGCGTGTGCTTCATAACTCCCTGCCCCGCAAAGGTGAGCTATGTCAGAAATGACTTCGGCTCATATAAAAGCGAAGTTGACCTTGTTGTTTCGATGAGCGAAATCTACTTTATGCTCATCAGTGTGATGAACAGGGAAAAGAGCCCGGAGATTTCCACCGGAGCCGGTAGGATAGGCATCAGCTGGGCCATCTGCGGCGGCGAGGCGTCCGCCCTGCTTAATGACAGAATAATCGCGGCAGACGGAATAAACAACGTTATTTCCGTGCTTGACCAGATAGAGGACGGCAACATTCCGCCCGTTGACTTTGTGGAGCTCAACGCTTGTCCCGGAGGCTGCGTAGGCGGAGTGCTCAACATTGAAAACCCCTATGTTGCCAAAAACAGGCTCCATTCCCTCAGGCGATATATGCCCGTCTCGCTCAATCATATGAGCAGCAGCGACTATATTCCCGAGGAGAGATTCCTGAAAGATTTCCCCACATACCAGCCGCTTAACAGGCTCAGCGATAACATTGCCGAAAGCATGCGGCTTATGTCCAGAATACAGTCCCTCAAAAACGAGCTGCCCGGCATTGACTGCGGCTCCTGCGGAGCTCCCAACTGCAGAGCTTTTGCCGAGGATATAGTTCTCGGCAATGCCGACAGAAACGACTGTATAATCGCATACAAGGACCTTATAAAAAAATACATTGAAAACTACAAGTCCGAAGAGTAATTTTCGGATTCCGGGAGAAAATATATGACAGTTTCTCAGATAGCCGCGCTTGACGGCTTTGAAGCGGCAGTAATGCCGCAGGGAGACAGAGAAGTAAACGGCTGTTATATCGGCGACCTGCTCAGCTGGGTTATGGGCAGAGCGCAGGCGGATAATGTGTGGATAACAATAATGTCAAATATCAACATATTGGCCGTCGCCTCGCTTGCAGACACCGCCTGCATTGTACTTGCGGAGGGTGTTGAAGCCGATGAGCAGATTCTTGACGGCGCCCGCGCGAGAGGCATAAACATTATAAGAACTCAGCTTCCCGCCTATGAAGCAGCCGTAACGCTCAGCGGCCTTATATGAAAGATTACTATTACGACCTGCACATTCATTCCTGCCTGTCGCCCTGCGCGGATGACGATATGACTCCAAACAATATCGCGGG
>JAEELT010000038.1 GCA_016282855.1 Clostridiaceae bacterium
GTTGCTGTCGGGGGAATGAGTGTTTCGGCAGAGGAAACTTATTCCGTCGGCGACATCATCGAATACGGCACCTATCCTCAAACCGGAGTTGAGCAGACTGCTGCTCTCAATTCTGCCGCGGAAAGTGCGGTTTGGGAGAGCTACGGCTATTACAGCGGCACCGGAGTTTATTATGACGGCAATATGAGCGCAGGCGATTTCGCGGAATATGCCGATTTCATTCTTGACGGCGTCAAATACCGTGCCGTGCGTTTTTCCGCTTACCGTCCGTATATGACAGGTATGGGTAAATTTGCGGAGAATTCCTATGTTGATGACAACGGATACGAGCTAAATACTGTATATTACTTCCGATTCGAGCCCATTCAGTGGAAGGTTCTCGACCCGGACACCGGCTTTGTAGTCAGTGCCAAACATATCGACAGCCGTGCTTTCAATGATTATCTTGCTCAATCCGGTCCTGATTATTACGGCGACAGTGGCTTTGAGAATCTTGCCAACGATTATGATACCAGCAGCATCAAAACCTGGCTCAATGCGGATTTTTATGACACTGCATTTACGGCGAATCAGAAGGCAAATATTGCCCCCGACGAGTCTCTCGGCAGTGTTTTCCTGCTGTCCACGGATGAAAACACCGATTACGCTTCCGTGATTTCGGAGCCCGCCGTCACGGCATACTCCGAGTGTCAGGGCCTTCACAATTATACCGGCAACGGAGGATGCTTCCGCTGGACAAGAACTCCTACCAATGTTTCCGAATTTCCGTATACCGCTTCCGATGCCGGCGGATTTACCACTGCCGATTCGGCAAACTACACTTGCATCGGAGTCTGCCCGGCAATGAAACTCTCCGCAATAAAAAATGACACAGGAGTTTCTTGCGGATCTAATGCCCATATTACCGGCAATTATACATATTATGACGCAGACAGCCACAAAGCTGTATGCCGGAACTGCGGCGAAGAAGTAATTGCTCCTCATAACTGGAATACACCGGAATGGAACTGGACTGACCCGGAGAACCCGACATATTCAACATCCTGCCGGGTTTGCGGAGCCAATAAGATCGGCAATGCAGACAATACCTGGTACGATCCCCACGCCGTGACGCTTGACAGCGATGCCTATATCGATTATTATGCTGTTGTTACGCTCGGCTCGGAAACCTTTAACGGGTCTTATCACCGTGTGTTTGACGGCTCTATGTTAATGGCAAGGAAAACGGCGTTTAATTCATATATAAACGGCAAGAAGCAGGAAGCTGCTGCGCTCGCGAAGGAAAACGACGATCAGCTCTGCTCGCAGGCGATTGCGGATGCCCGGGCTCAGCTTGATGAACTCGAATATAATGAAGATAAATCGTATGAGGAAAACTGTGCGGCGGCGGACGGAATAATCTCCGCTCTTGCGGACAGACTCGCTAAAATACGCGCCGTCAGTCCTGATTTCAGCGATTTCAAAATTAAGAACTATAATTCAACTCTTTCAGTTGATTACAAGTCAACAGTCATCTTCCACACAACAACACAAGCACCTGACAGCTACGAAATCGTATGGAGCAATGGCACGAAGGGTTCCGAATGCAAGCTGAGCAGTGTAACTGATAAAGAGTATAAGATATCTGCAAAGATGGTAAACAAGACCACGGGCGAAGCCGAGGCTGTTACCGAAGAAGTAACTGTCAGTGTCAACACCGGATTCTTTGCTAAATTAATCGCTTTCTTCAGGAACCTGTTCAGGTTACTTCCCACGTATGTAGATTTCGAAAAGAAATAAATATAATACTCAATGCCGCTCGGTTATTCCGGGCGGTATTCTTTTTGTAATGAAAAGTTGATGAGCACCGCTTCTCCCGAATTTCTGTGTTCTGAAAAAACACACATAATTATCAGTTTGACAATAGAACTATCAAACTTTTACGAAATTTATATGAAATAATTTGAATGTCACTATTGATTTATGCGATTTGATAATCCGTTATATCGGACTTTATTTTTGTTTTAATGAATATGAGATAACTTTATATTTACGTAAAATGTCAAAGTGAAGTTCGGATTTTCAGGGCAAAAAATCGAAAATACCCCGGTTTCACTTTGACAAAAAGACAAGGTATATATCTGATGCTTTAATCATTTTCAATAGATTTATGATAGAATAAATACGGTTACTGTCTGCGGAAAGCAGGAATAATGAGCCGATTAACTTTATCCGAAAGAATAGCAATTGAATGCGGTATTTATGAAAGATTAAATCTGAGCGAAATAGCAAAAAAGATAAACAAATCACCTGAATGTATCTCCCGGGAGATACGGGCGAACAGAACACTTGTCAGCGGTTATCATCCCTGCGGTAATGACTGCCGTCTCGCTCCTAATTGCAGAACAAGAGCCCTTTGCGGGAAAAACGATTGTAATCGATACTGTTTTTACTGCCGCGAATATGACTGCAGAGAATTATGTTCAAGATACGATAATTCACCATGTTCCCGTCTGTCAAAGCCCCCGTATGTCTGCAATGTATGTCCGAACCGCAGAAAATGTAAGGCTGACAGAGCATATTACATTGCCCAGCAGGCAGATGCTATGTCAAAACGTCGATACTCAGAATCGCGCAGCAAAATACAGATGCGCGGAGAAGAACTCGAAAAGCTCGACGCGCTGGTTACCCCATTGATTTTGAAGGGACAGCCGTTAAGCCACATATGGTCCGAACACGGTGATGAGCTCGGTATTTCAAAACGAACACTTTACCGATATATTGATCAGGGAGCATTGAGCGTAAGGAATTTTGATTTGAGAAGAAAAGTTGCTTACAGACCGCGAAGAAAGAAACGGGAAAAGAACGAAGCGTTTTTAAATCAGGAATTCCGTAAAAGCAGAGGATATGACGATTATCTGAAATATATGGAAAAGCATCCCGATACGCCTGTTATTCAGATGGATACCGTAAAAGGATGCCGCGAAAAGGGAAAACGCCTTTTGACATTGCATTTCTGCAACACAAACATGATGCTGATGTTTCTTATGAGGGACGGGAAGGCGGATACGGTTGTTGAACAGTTTGATTTGCTTACCGGCTTGATAGGACTTGAAGAGTTCCGCAAGATTTTTCCGGTAATACTCACCGATAACGGCAGCGAATTCAAGCATACCAGAGAATTGGAAACTACCGAAGACGGCAAAAGGCGAACCAAAATATTTTATTGTGATCCTCAGGCTTCATGGCAAAAGCCTCAGATTGAGAAAAATCATGAGTTTATCCGGTATGTGCTTCCTAAAGGCAAATCCCTTAACCCATATACGCAGGAAGATATTATCATTCTTATGAACAACATAAACAGCACCAGGAGAGAGTCTGTCGGTAACAAATCCCCATATGAAGCAACGACAGACAAAAGCATTCTCCGTATGATGGAACTGCTGGGATTGCATATCATCCCTGCAGATGAAATCAACCTGACTCCGGCGCTTTTGAAACACTAAACAATTTTATCCGAATGCAGATGGTGACCGCAACATACTATTAATCAAGACAGGTTGCGTTCACTTTGACAAAATGAGGTTTCAATCTGTCTGTTTTGCTATGCCAATTTGACAGTGAAATATTCAATTTCCCGGCTTTTATGAGTTCTTTATCCTCTTAAAAGCCACAAAAACGCCGCTTATTTGATTTTTGAAGTGTCTGTAGTATATGTACTCTAACTTCACTTCTTCATTTAAGCAATCAGAAGCAAAAAGACTTTCCCCTCTTCGAGCAAAATAGACGGATTTATTTTGCCGCGAAAACTGTTTTTATCCGCCCTCCGGCATGGTATTATACAATCGAAGAAATCCGGAAAGGCTGTGATGAAATGAAGAGAAACAATTCGCTTTTTATGATTCTGCTGCGTCTGTCAATCGCTCTCATAGTCGGAACGGTTGCCTATTTCGGAATAAAAGATATAAGGCAGAATATGGACAGACCCGATGACTGCTCAACTGCACAGAGCGAAGCAGAAGTATATTATGATTTTGCACAGGCTGAGTTCATCTGAACTCTTCAAATAATGAAAGTGAGGTATTATTATGGGACTTTTCGGTGACTTCTTTGATGATCCTATGTTCGATTTTGACGGAAACGGAACCGTGGACACATTGGAAGAGGCTGTCGCTTTCGACTGGTTTTTCGGCGATGATTCCGATGATGACGATTTCGACAGCGATAACGAAGATCTCTTCGACGATGACGACGACGGTTTCGATGACTGAGTAAACTCATTCTCTGAGAGGAGTGTGATTTTATGAAAAAGAACTCCAACCGTTTTGAAATCTTTGTATCGGTGCTCTCGGTTGCATTTATTTTCCTGATGCTGTATCTGCTTGTAGCATCGTTTATACCCGCACGCAGAAGCAAAAAGTATGAAAGCGCAACCGCCAACCGCACCACAAACGCAGTGACGACCGAAGAACCGACAACAAAAGCTCTTGAAACACACACGACAAGACATTATACCTATACCTACCGCACAACAGAACCCTCAACCACGAAGATTTATACGACTTCATACAGATACCGTGTCAGACACACGGAGCCTCAGTCCGATCCCTATAACGCTAAGGATTTCAGGGACGAAGAGGATTTTTATGACTGGTATTATGATGATTTCTATGATTTCGAGGATGCGGAGGACTACTGGAGAGAACATCATTACGATTAAAACTGCAGGCGGAACGTCTTCGGGCGTTCCGCATCATTTATTCACAAACTGTCTATTGATTTAATGAATATGTTATGATATAATACAGGCAACCTGAAGGAAAGAGATGCTCTGACCCTAAGCGAAACATGTTTATTGTGCCGCGTCCTTCAGGGCGCGGTTTATTATTTTTAAGGAGAAAAAGTTATGGAAACAAAAGTAGCAGTCATAGGAATCATCGTCGAAAAGCTTGAGAGCGTTGCATCGCTCAATGAGATTCTCTCTGAATTCGGCGAATTCATCATCGGCAGAATGGGAATTCCTTACAAATCAAAGGGTATCAACTGCATAACTATCGTAATTGACGCCGATCTGAATACAATCAACAATCTCTGCGGCAAAATCGGCAAGCTTGATGGAGTATCGTCAAAAGCGGCTTTTTCAAATGTATAAGGCGCTGATTGACCGCCTGGAAAAAGAGAATAATCTGACAGCGGAGGAATACCTTGAACTGATACGGCACAGGGAAGAATTCCGA
>JAEELT010000039.1 GCA_016282855.1 Clostridiaceae bacterium
ATTTCCATACTTGCCATTTTCAATATCACAAGCATTATCACAGCCTGATTGAGAGGACAGATTCAGATGACAGGTCTTGACAAAATCATCGGCAAAATCAATGCGGATACAGAGTCGGAATGCAAGGCAATTATTCAGGCGGCAGAGCAGAAATGCAGCAAGATAATTTCTGACGGTGAGAATGAAGGCAGGAAAGCGGCGCAGGAGATAATATCCGCTGCGCAGCGCAGTGCGGAAAAGACAGTTGAGATTGCCGAAAGCAGCGCTTCCCAGCTGCTCAGGCAGGGAGCTCTCAAAGCAAAGGTTGATGTGATAAACAGCACTCTTGACGAAGCTCTTGACACTCTGAAAAATCTGCCGACGGATGAGTACTTCGGCGCGGTAATAAAAATCGCGGCGGATAACGCCATCCCGGGCGAGTGTAAAGCGAAGCTCTCAGCTGCGGATAACGGAAGGCTGCCCTCCGGCTTTGAAGCCTCTCTCGCTCAGGCGCTCACGGCAAAGGGAGCAAAATGCTCTCTTTCGGATGAAAGTGCTCAGATTTCAAGCGGGCTGCTTCTTGACTACGGCGACATCGTCGTAAACTGCTCCTTTGAGGCTATAATTGAAGAAAATGCCGATGAATATAAAGCCATCATAAGCAAAATACTGTTTTAGGCGGTGAAAGGACATGCGTGAAACTGAATATGCCTTTGCCGTTGCAAGGGTGAGGGCAAATGAACCGTCTCTGCTCACCGAAGACGATATTGAGCTTCTTATATCTGCGGGTGACGAGCAGTCGGCTGTGCGGATTCTTTCCGACAGAGGCTGGGATGAGCCCGGCGGACAGGCGGACATTTTCACCCTGCAGGCGGATAAGGCCTGGGAGATGATTGAGCAGAGCGTGCCCGACGCCGGCCTTCTTGAAGCTATGATTATAGGCAACGATTTCTTCAACGTGAAGGCGGCAATCAAGGCGGTATTCTCGGATATAGACCCCGAGAGTTATATGACCCGCCCCTGCCTGTGCAGCACAAAGGACATCATTACCGCCGTTACGGAAAATGAGTTTTCAATCCTTCCCGATTATCTCTGCGACTGTGCGGACAGAGCCTATCACTCAATATCAGGAGGCGAAAGCGGCCAGAGCGCCGAGATGATACTTGACAGAGCGTGCCTTGAAACGAGGCTTGACCGCGCCGCCAAAGCGCAAAGCCCCCTGCTCGAAAAAATCGTGCGTCTTAACGCAGTGCTCGCAAATATCAAGATAGCCAAAAGATGCGCGCTCACAGGCAAAAAGACAGAAACGGCGTATGAGTCGATGTGCGTATGCCCGGGTCTGAGCAACGAAGCTCTGGTGTCGGCCGCGTACTCCGGCGAAGAAATCAAAGATATAATCAAAGAGGCGGGGTTCCCTGAAATTGCCCCGTTTGCCGACGGTGATTTCAGCACTCTGGAAATGAAGTGTGACAATTTCATCACCGATATGATCAAAGCTGCGAAATATGACGCGTTCGGGCCCGACCCGGTTGTCGCATATTATTACGCCAAGCTTGCCGAAATCAAAAATGTGCGCATTATACTTTCGGCAAAAGCTGCCGGCGTACCGACCGCAGCAATAAAAGAGAGAGTGAGGGATATGTATGTATAAAATCGCCGCAATGGGCGACAAAGACAGCATTTATGGCTTTGCCTCCCTCGGAATAAGCATATTTCCCACAGATGACCCCGCGCAGGGCATCAAAACACTAAGGCGGCTTGCGGAAGCTGAATACGCCGTCATTTACATTACCGAAAAGCTTACAAGCGAAATGAAGGATGAAATTGCGCGCTACGACGCAAAGCCCCTGCCCGCAATCATTCCGGTACCGGGCATAAGAGGCAACACGGGTATCGGGCTCGACAATGTGAGCAAATTCGTGGAAAAAGCAGTAGGCAGCGATATTCTTTCATAAGCAGGCATATACCAAAAAATGAACAACGAAAGGTATGATTCACTATGAGTACCGGTGTTATAACCAAAATAGCCGGCCCTCTTGTAGTCGCAAGCGGAATGCGCGATGCAAACATGTTTGACGTGGTGCGTGTCAGCGACTCAAGACTTATCGGCGAAATAATAGAAATGCACGGCGACAGGGCGTCAATCCAGGTTTACGAGGAAACATCAGGCATAAAGACCGGAGAGCCCGTTGAGTCCACAGAAGAGCCGCTGAGTGTTGAACTCGGGCCCGGACTTATTGAAGGCATTTTTGACGGAATTCAGCGCCCCCTCAATAAAATAGTTGAGATTGCGGGCAACAACCTCACGAGAGGTGTTGAGGTGCCCGCCCTTGACAGAGACAAGGTGTGGCATTTCGTGCCCTGTGTTGAGCCGGGTGCAAAGCTCACAGGCGGAGATGTTATCGGCACCGTGCAGGAAACCGAAATAGTGCTGCATAAGATTATGCTCTCACCCCTCCTTTCCGGCACGGTAAAAGAAATTGCCGAAGGCGACTATAAAATCACCGACAAAATCGGCACTCTTGCTCTTGATAACGGCTCGGATTACAGCCTGACTCTTATGCAGAAATGGCCTGTCAGAAAAGGCAGACCTTATGCAAAAAAGATTTCCCCCGATGTGCCTCTGATTACCGGTCAGAGAGTTGTTGACGCGCTCTTCCCCATTGCCAAGGGCGGCGTTGCGGCAATTCCCGGCCCCTTCGGCTCAGGCAAAACAGTCACTCAGCATCAGCTCGCAAAATGGGCTGAGGCAGATATAGTTGTGTATATCGGCTGCGGCGAGCGAGGCAATGAGATGACGGACGTTCTCAACGAGTTCCCCGAGCTCATAGACCCGCACACAGGCAAATCCCTTATGGAGCGCACAGTGCTTATCGCCAACACATCAGATATGCCCGTTGCCGCCCGCGAGGCGTCAATTTACACAGGCATAACTATAGCGGAATACCTCCGCGATATGGGTTACTCCGTTGCGCTTATGGCGGACTCCACCTCAAGATGGGCGGAGGCGCTGCGTGAAATGTCCGGCAGACTTGAGGAAATGCCCGGCGAAGAAGGCTACCCCGCTTATCTCGGCTCCCGCCTTGCCCAGTTCTATGAAAGAGCCGGCAGAGTTATCTCTCTTGGCAGTGACGCGAGAGAGGGCGCCCTCTCTGTTATAGGCGCGGTTTCGCCCCCCGGCGGCGATATTTCCGAGCCTGTTTCGCAGGCAACCCTGCGCATAGTCAAGGTGTTCTGGGGTCTTGATTCAGCCCTCGCCTACAAGCGCCACTTCCCCGCAATCAACTGGCTCACAAGCTACTCAAACTATGCCGATTCACTCGGCAAGTGGTTCAACGAAAACGTAAACGAGGAGTGGACTGCTCTCAGAGGCAGAATTATGGCCCTGCTTTCCGATGAGGCTTCACTTGACGAAATAGTCAAGCTCGTCGGTATGGACGCGCTCTCACCCGGCGACAGGCTTAAGATGGAAGCCGCAAGATCAATCCGTGAAGACTTCCTGCATCAGCTTGCCTTCCACGAGGTTGACACCTACACCTCACTCAACAAGCAGTACCGCATGATGAAGCTTGTTATCAACTACTACGATCAGTCGCTTGAAGCTCTTGCGGCAGGCGCGGGAATAGAGGAGCTTGTAGCTCTGCCCGTGCGTGAATCGATAGGCAGATTCAAATATGTGCTCGAAGAAAATGTTGACGAAGAATACGCAAAGGTATGCAGTGAGCTCGATTCTCAGCTCAAGCTTGCCGCCGCAAGAAAGGAGGACTATTGATGCCTAAAGAATACAGAACGATTCAGGAAGTAGCCGGTCCCCTTATGCTTGTGCGCGATGTTGAAGGCGTTGCATACAATGAGCTCGGCGAAATCGAGCTTGAAAACGGCGAAAAAAGACGCTGCCGCGTGCTTGAAATAAACGGCACCGACGCTCTTGTACAGCTCTTTGAAAACTCAACGGGTATCAATCTCCAGAACAGCACCGTGAGATTCACGGGCAGGCAGATGGAGCTCGGTCTTTCGCTTGATATGCTCGGCAGAGTTTTTGACGGCCTCGGCAGACCGATTGACGGCGGACCCGAAATTATCCCGGAAAAAAGAATGGACGTTAACGGCGTGCCCATAAACCCCGCCGCAAGAAGCTACCCGCAGGAATTCATCCAGACGGGCGTTTCCGCAATTGACGGCCTCAACACTCTTGTCAGAGGTCAGAAGCTGCCCATATTCTCAATGTCCGGTCTTCCCCACGCAAACCTTGCCGCTCAGATTGCAAGGCAGGCAAAGGTCAAGGGCAAGAACGAGCAGTTTGCCGTTGTGTTTGCGGCTATGGGTATCACCTTCGAGGAGTCCGACTATTTCGTTCAGTCCTTCCGCTCAACGGGAGCTCTTGAGAGGACGGTCATGTTTTCAAACCTTGCAAATGACCCCGCTATCGAAAGAATAGCTACCCCCAAGATGGCGCTGACAGCCGCCGAGTACCTTGCGTTTGACAAGGGAATGCACGTGCTTGTCATACTCACCGACATCACAAACTACGCCGATGCCCTGCGTGAAGTTTCGGCAGCGCGCAAGGAAGTACCCGGCAGGCGCGGCTATCCCGGCTATATGTACACAGACCTCGCGAGCATTTACGAGAGAGCCGGCAGGCAAAAAGGCAAGGAAGGCAGTATCACAATGATACCTATTCTTACAATGCCCGAGGATGACAAGACTCACCCCATACCAGACCTTACCGGCTATATCACAGAGGGTCAGATTATACTTGACCGTGAACTTTACAGAAAGGGAATCAATCCTCCCATCAATGTTCTTCCCTCCCTCTCCCGTCTTAAGGATAAGGGCATAGGCGAAGGAAAAACGAGAGCCGACCACTCCAACACCATGAACCAGCTCTTCTCCGCATACGCGAGAGGCAAGGACGCAAAAGAGCTTATGGTGGTTCTCGGCGAAGCGGCGCTTACCGAAATGGATAAGCTCTACGCAAAGTTTGCCGATGAGTTTGAAAAGGTCTATGTTTCTCAGGGCTTCGATACCGACAGAGATATTGAGGATACGCTGAACATCGGCTGGCAGCTCCTCTCAATCCTTCCCAGGAGCGAGCTCAAGAGAATCAGCGATGAATACCTTGACAAATACTACGGCAAGGTATAACGGAGAGTGACAGTATGGCAGTAATGAATGTAAACCCCACCCGTATGGAGCTTACGAATCTCAAGCGCAAGCTCGTTACGGCCCGCAGGGGTCATAAACTGCTCAAGGACAAACGCGATGAGCTTATGCGCCGGTTTCTTGATATGGTGCGCGAAAACAAAGCTCTGCGCGTGGAGGTTGAGGAAGGCATAAAAGAAGCCAACATCGCCATGAGCGTAGCAAGATGCGTAATGAGCGACGGAGCTCTTGATGTGGCTCTGATGCTGCCGACGCAGGAAATGCAGCTTGAAGTGAGCGAAAAGAACGTGATGAGCGTGCTTATTCCGGAATTTGATGTAAAATTCAAAACAGCAAACGAAAATGACATCTATTCCTACGGTTTCGCCGACACCTCGGGAGACCTCGACACAGCGGTTAAGGCTCTTTCAGATATTATGCCCAAGATGATACGCCTGGCGGAAATTGAGAAATCCTGCAGCCTTATGGCGGACGAGATTGAAAAAACGCGCCGCAGAGTAAACGCCCTTGAGCACGTGATGATTCCTCAATACGAGGAAACTATCAAATATATCACAATGAAGCTCGATGAAAACGAAAGAAGCACCACAACCAGACTTATGAAAGTCAAGGATATGATGCTCGCCCAGGCCCATAACTACAACTGATAAAAAACGGTCCCTGCGGGGACCGTTTTTTTAATGCGCAATTCCGATCGGGACATAAAAGGCGAAAAACAAACAGACAAGAATAAAAGAAGTACGGGTTTAAACTCGTACTTCTCTTTTTTTGTTCTGTTCAGTTGTAATAAGGAATTGTTGATTATTGTCTGTTTTCAGCTCTTTCCGTCCTTTGCCGTATCTCGATACTGTCTTCAGTCCGGAAAGAGCCGTTTTCATCCTTTTCTGTTCCCGCCCTAAGTGCCTCTGAGTGAGCAACATCCGAAACAACTGCCATTCCGAGCGATGCCAAGGAATCTCTACAGAATTCTTTGCCGTTACAGATGTTTTCCTAATTAAACCTTATTCTTTAAATATATCTTCATAGTTGTGTTAATGCCGAACTATGGAATAAGATGATGGAAAACTATTCTTTTGATTCTCCTAATTATGGAAAAATGGGAGAAGTAAAATTGCCATACACTCTTGACTCAATTACACCTGAAATAAGATTTACAATGGACAGCAACGATGGATTGTTCAATGCATCCAGCCAAGATTTGCTTTACTATGAAGGAAAGTATTATTTTGCATACACTTATGTTGGAGAATCATATGTTGTAGCAAATACTGTTCCGGACGATTTGCAATTGTTTCTTGATGATATTGTCGGAGAATACAAATCATTCATTCCTTCTTAAGAAATGTAATATAAAAAACAAACACTAAATAAAAGATTAAAGATGGGGGAGGCAAAGACAGGGCATATAAGAGACAGGGGACGGTTCCTTGTCTTGACGGCTATTGAGAATAATGGTATATTGTTTCCAAGGTAATAATATGCCGAGAACAGCAAGAGCGCAAAGCGAAAGCGAGTCGAAAGATCAGAGATTTCTCGACTTTCCCCTTAGAAACATGGTCGCACTGCTCGTTGTCTCACTTCGCAGTTCTCCCTGTTTCTTCATCTCACCGCCTCGCTTTATCCGCCACCGGCGGCGCTTCGGCGGTTCGACCCGAAATGACAAATCTTTCTTATGTTGCTTCTTCAGAGGCACTTAGGGAGGACGAAGAAACGGATGAAAACGGCGTCTTTACGAGTGAAGACAGTATCGAGATACGGCAAACGAGTAAAAACACCGAGAACAAAAAATATAAAACATTCCTTATTTCAATTTGATTGAACAAAAATTGAGGACTGCAAGTTATAAACCTGCAGTCCTCTTATTCTTTTTTTGTTCGCTTTTCGCCGTTTATTCTACGACCGGATTAGCTTCTGCGCCATTTGACGCCCTGCGGAGTATCCTCAAGGATTATGCCCATATCTTTGAGCTCATCCCTGATTCTGTCAGCCTCCGCCCAGTTCTTATCCTTCCTTGCCTGAGTACGGGCTTCAATAAGAGCGTCTATTTCGCTGTCGCTCTTCTCCTCTTTTCTGTTGTAAACGAGACCGAGTACATCCGTAAGTGTGTCAAACACCTTCGAGGCGTATTCAACGGTCTGCCTGCTCTGACCCTTGCCGAGCACATTGGAGTTGATGTCTCTCACAAGGTCAAATACGGCGGCTATGCCGTCCGCTGTGTTGAGGTCGTCGTCAAGCGCGGTGTTG
>JAEELT010000005.1 GCA_016282855.1 Clostridiaceae bacterium
CGGGGAAAACAAAATCCCCGAAGCAGTCGATGGTGAAAGCACCGCGCAGGATAAAAAGAAGCGGGGCAGTAAGATACCCGAAATCGGCGGCCCCGCGGATGTTCCCGTAGGGCTTGCGGAGCCTCCTATGCCTGTCATAGGCGCCGCTGCAGCCGCTCCGGCAGTTGCTCCTGCGGTTGCCGCGGGCATAGATACCGCTGCGGCGGGCGCTGCAGCTGCAGCCGCTGTATCCGCCGGGGCGAAAGCCGCCTCAAAGCTTACCATAGAAAAAGAAGACACCGCTTCAAAACCCCGCAAGGCCGCAAAGGAGAAAAAGGCTGCGCAGAAGAAGCAGGAAACTCCCGCACCCGCCGTTCCCGCACCCGCCGCAAAGGGAGAGTATAAACTGCCCCCGATTGACTGTCTCAATCTGCCTAAGGGCGGCTCGGCTGTTGACTTTGAGAGCGAGGTGCAAAGGGGCTCAAGAAAGCTTGTGGAAACACTCGAGAGCTTCAAAATACACGCCACGGTCACCGCGATTTCAAGAGGCCCCTCCGTCACAAGGTATGAGCTTGTGCCCGAAGCCGGCGTGAGAATAAACAGAATAACGGCGCTTTCGGATGACATTGCCCTGCGCCTTGCCGCCAAGAGCGTGCGTATAGAGGCCCCCATCCCCGGAAAGGCCGCAATCGGCATTGAAGTACCCAACAGCGCAAAATCAATGGTTTCAATGCGCGAAGTTATTGACACCGATGTTTACAGAGCGGGCAGCGCCAAGAGCAAGCTCAATGTTGCCCTGGGCAAGGATATCACCGGCAATATCATAACAGCCGACCTTGCCAAAATGCCTCACCTGCTTGTTGCCGGCACAACGGGCTCGGGTAAATCCGTGTGCCTCAATTCCATGATAATAAGTATCCTTTACAATGCTTCGCCCGATGAGGTCAAGCTTCTTATGATTGACCCGAAAATGGTTGAGTTTACCATTTATAACGGTATTTCGCATCTTGAAGTTCCCGTTGTTTCCAACCCGCGCAAGGCGGCAGGCGCTCTCGCCTGGGCAGTGAGCGAAATGGAAAAGCGCTATAAGATGTTTTCCGAAAACAAAGTGAGGGATATCAAGGGCTTCAACAATCTCTGCGAAACAGAC
This sequence comes from Clostridiaceae bacterium, assembly GCA_016282855.1. Lineage (GTDB taxonomy): Bacteria > Bacillota > Clostridia > Oscillospirales > Acutalibacteraceae > CAG-177. The sequence continues at coordinate 1,130 of JAEELT010000005.1, forward strand.
AAGTCCCTTGAAAAAATGCACCACATCGTAATATTTATCGATGAGCTTTCCGACCTTATGATGGCTTCGCCCAAAGAAGTTGAGGATTCTATCTGCAGGCTCGCGCAGATGGCGAGAGCCGCGGGTATTCATATGGTTATCGCAACCCAGAGACCTTCGGTTGATGTTATCACGGGTATAATCAAAGCAAATATTCCTTCAAGAATAGCTCTCTTTGTATCATCGCAGGTCGATTCAAGAACCATTCTCGACCAGAGCGGCGCCGAGAAGCTGCTCGGTAACGGTGATATGCTCTTCAGCCCTGTCGGTACGGGCAAACCTCACAGAGTACAGGGCTGCTTTATTTCAGATGAAGAAGTTGAGAGAGTCGTAGGTTATATCAAGTCTCAGGGCGAGGCGAAGTACAGCGACGAAACCATCAGGGAGATAGACGCGAGAGCCACCGCCGCTGAAACCAGAAAGGGCTATGATGACGGCGATGAAGCCGATGCGCTTGACCCGATGTTTGATCAGGCGGCTGAGGCGGTAATCACCGCGGGCCAGGCTTCGACCACTATGCTTCAGAAGAAGCTGAAATTAGGTTACGCGAGAGCCTCCCGAGTTATGGACCAGCTTGAGGAGAGGGGAGTGGTAGGCCCCTCCGAAGGCGCCAAACCCAGACAGGTGCTCATTTCAAAACAGCAGTGGTATGAGATGCAGGCGCTTGCCGAAGGCGGAGCGTCGGCAAACAAAGATGTTCAGCTTGAATTCAACACCGCTGAGTTTGAACCGGCTCCGGAGCCTGAAGAAGATTTCGAAGATGAATTTGAAGAAGAAATAATTGAAGAGGAATTCCCCGTGGAGACTGCGCCCGGGGAGGAGACCGATGACTTTGCCGACATCTACGAAGATGAGGACGATGAAGCGCAGACTCCGTATGCCGGAGAAGACGGCTTCGCGGATATATATGAAGACGCGCCGGAAGACGCCGAGCCTGAAGAAACAATTACGGCAGATGAAATCCCTGCTGAAATCATCCCTGATGAATTCCTGCCCGAGGAGCCTGCTCCCGAAGAGACTGCGCCGGGCGCGCCTGTGCTCAGAATAGTTCCCGATGAAGAAGAGGTGCGCGAAATTGAGCTTGAAGGGCTTGACTCCGGTTCCGGTAATTCCGGTGAACCTGATGAACCTGACGCACAGCCCGAAAAAGAGGAATACTATGATGACTTTGAGGATCTGGAGCCTGTTTCAATAGACGATGTCTTCAGCGATGACGACTTCTATGACGACAGTGATGACGGCGATTTCTTTTCCGAGTAATACCGAAGACGGACGGTGAAAAATGAGCTTTTTGCCTGTTACAAAAGAGGATATGGTCTCACACGGCTGGGATGAGGCGGATTTTGTTTATGTGAGCGGCGACGCTTATGTTGACCACCCGGCATTCGGCGCGGCTATCATAACAAGAATGCTTGAAAGCGAGGGATACAGAGTTGCTGTACTCCCTCAGCCGGACTGGCGTTCGGTGCGTGATTTTACCCGGTTCGGCAGGCCGAGACTCGGCTTTCTGGTCAGCAGCGGAAATATTGACTCCATGGTTGCTCATTACACCGTCGCAAAAAAGCATCGCGGCACGGATTCTTATTCGCCGGGCGGCAAGGCAGGGCTCAGGCCCGACAGAGCCGTTATAGTTTACTGCAACAGAATCCGCGAGGCTTACGGAGATGTACCGGTTATAATCGGAGGTCTTGAGGCGTCGCTGAGAAGATTTGCCCACTATGACTACTGGGATGATAAGATACGCCGCTCTATTCTCTTTGATTCACAGGCGGATATTCTCTCGTTCGGGATGGGCGAAAAATCCATTTCCGAGGTTGCCCGGCGGCTTGCGGGCGGCGAAAACATAAAGGATATAAGAGATGTGCGCGGCACCTGCTATGCCGTAAATGTAAAGGAAACTCCCTACGCCGGCGCGGAATGCCCCTCTTATGAAAATGTGGTGAAATCCAAAAAGGAATATGCCGTTTCCTGCCGCATTCAGCAGGACGAGCAGGATTCTTTCACAGGCAAGGCAGTCAAGCAGCGGCACGGTAATATGATGCTTGTGCAGAATCCTCCCGCTTTGCCTCTCACAACCCCCGAGCTTGACGCAATATACGCGCTTCCTTATGAGAGGAACTGGCATCCTATGTATGATGAATACGGCGGAGTGCCGGGCCTCGAGGAGGTCAGGTTTTCAATCACTCACAACAGAGGCTGCTTCGGCGCCTGCAATTTCTGCTCCCTGGCATTTCATCAGGGCAGGTATATCACCGTTAAAAGTAAGCAGGCTATAATCAGCGAAGCGAAAAAGCTCACACAGATGCCCGGCTTCAAAGGGTATATTCACGATATAGGCGGGCCGACCGCCAATTTCAGAAGACCGTCGTGTGACGGTCAGGAGGAAAGGGGACTGTGCAAAGGGAAGAAATGCCTTGCCCCCTCTCCCTGCCCCCGGCTTGTGCCGGACCACAGCGAATACCTTGATATTCTCAGGAGCGTAAGAGCACTGCCGGGCGTAAAAAAAGTTTTCATACGCTCGGGCATAAGATATGATTATCTGCTCGCGGACAAAGATGACAGCTTTATGCGTGAGCTTGTTAAATATCATGTAAGCGGTCAGCTCAAGGTAGCGCCGGAGCACTGCTCGGCGGCAGTGCTGGATAAAATGGGCAAGCCGCACATAGAGGCGTATATTGAGTTTTCAAAAAAGTATTTTTCACTCAGCGAAAAAGCCGGCAAAGAGCAGTACCTTGTGCCTTATCTTATGTCATCGCACCCCGGCTCGGGTCTTAAAGAAGCTGTTGAGCTCGCTCTTTTCCTCAAGAAACGCAATATAAGGCCCGAACAGGTGCAGGATTTTTACCCCACACCCGGCACGGTTTCAACCTGCATGTATTATACAGGCCTTGACCCTTACACAATGAAGGAAGTTTATGTGGCGACCTCGCCCCATGAAAAGATGCTTCAGAGAGCCCTGCTCCAGTATTATGACCCCGGCCGCGCGGGCGAGGTCAGGGAAGCTCTTATCAAAGCAGGCAGAAAAGACCTGATTGGGTTTTCGGATAAATGCCTCGTAAAGCCGGACTACGGCGCCCGGAGGAATAATGAAAGAAAAGGGAAAAAGAAAAAGTAAACTGCTTGTTTTGCTTCTGACGGCGGTTCTTGTGCTGGGCGCGGTTACGCTGTGGGCTGTTTTTGACGATGAGGAAAGCTTCTCAAACACATTCGGCTCCGCGCACAGCGGTGAGGAAGATGCGCCCGGCTTCCGTATCACTTTTATTGATGTGGGGCAGGGGGACTGCATTTTGGCGGAGTGTGACGGCAGGACCATGCTGATTGACGGCGGGGAAAAAATATATGAACAGACCGTCGCGAGGTACCTTTACTCAAGAAAAATCAAGACTCTTGATTATATTGTCGCCACCCACCCTCACTCCGACCATATCGGTTCTTTGCCGTATATTTTTGAGGAGTTCGGGGCAAAAAATGTGATTATGCCGCGCATTGCCGCTGAGCTTATGCCCACAGGGTATTATTTTGACGAATTTATCACCGGTGTAGGTGAATCGGGTGCCTCTGTTATTGCGGCTGTCGCGGGATATAAATTTATGCTCGGCAGCGCGCAGGTAAAAATCATCGGCCCGCTTTCGGAAACCGCCGACGAGCTTAATAACATTTCCGCAGTTCTCAAAATAACATACGGTGAAACCTCCGTGCTGCTCACGGGCGACGCCGCGTTTGCCGAGGAGGCGGAAATAATCGCGTCCGGTGAAAACATTGACTGCGATATTCTCAAGGCCGGTCATCACGGTTCTTCCACATCCACGGGCAGCGAATTTCTTGAAAAGGCAACTCCCGGAATCTGCGTGATTTCATGCGGGGCGGACAATGATTACGGTCACCCCGCGCAGAGCACACTTGAACGGATTTCGGATTACACCGATAAAATCTACCGCACCGACAGATGCGGTACTGTCACAGCGGAATCGGACGGCAAGGTATTCACCGTAAAAACCGAAAAAGGGAGCGGATGAAATATATGTATTACAGCGTTGACAGGATTGAAGGAAAGTACGCCGTGTGCGTCGGCTTTATGGGCAGGCAGTGTCTGATAGAGCTTGAAAAAATTGACGGAAAGGTTACTGAGGGAGATATTCTGGCAATGGGCGCGGATTGGAAATTCCATATCTGCACCGAGGAAACAAAGATTCTCAGGGACAGCTTTTTCGTGAGATTTGAGGATCTTTTCAGGCAGAGAGAGGATTGACCGTCTGCTGCCTGTACGACAGACCGAAAAAATAAAAAAACAGCAAAAAAAGTGCCGTATTTGTCTTGAACAATGCGGCACTTTATTATATAATAATATAAATATGTCAATATTCGGTTCGAGGAGGTGAGCTGAAGATGATTAAGGGCGGATTTGATATACCCGCGCAGGAAAATGAACGGCAGGCAGAGTATGCCTCTCTTGCCCGCAGTATCATCGAAAGCCGTTTTTCCGCAAAGCCGAAAGCGTTTGTGCACACATACGGCTGCCAGGGCAATGTTGCCGACGGCGAAAGGCTGAAGGGTATGCTTGAGCGCATGGGTTACGAATTCACCGATGATGTTGCGCAGGCTGACCTTGTTCTCTACAACACCTGCGCCGTCAGGGAACACGCCGAAGACAGGGTTTTCGGCAATGTCGGTGCTCTTAAGACTCTTAAGACCCAAAACAGGGATATGCGTATTTTCCTTTGCGGGTGTATGGTGCAGCAGCCTCATATAGCCGAAAAGTTTTATAAAAGCTATCCGTTTGTGGATGTCATTTTCGGCACAAACGCCCTTCATCGCCTGCCTGAGTTTTTATACCGCTCGCTCAGCAGCGGAAAAAGAATTGTTGAAATTCCGTCGGGCGACGGCTTCATTGCCGAAGATATTCCGGTGAGGAGAGACAGCAGCTTCAAGGCGTGGCTCCCGATTATGTACGGCTGCAACAACTTCTGCACATACTGCATTGTGCCGTATGTCAGAGGGCGTGAGAGGAGCAGGGACCCGGAGAGAATTCTCGAAGAGGCCCGCTCGCTTGTGAAGGACGGATACAAAGAAATAACTCTGCTCGGGCAGAATGTCAATTCATACGGCAAAAATCCCGACACAGGCTATAATTTTGCCCGTCTGCTCAGGGAGATAAATGATATAGAGGGCGATTTCATAATCCGCTTTATGACTTCCCATCCAAAGGACTGTACCCGTGAGCTCCTTGAAACAATGGCAGAGTGCGAAAAAGTCGCAAAGCATCTGCATCTGCCGTTTCAGAGCGGCTCCGACAGGATTTTAAAGCTTATGAACAGAGGCTACACCTCACAGCAGTACCTCGACCTTGTTGAAACGGCGTATTCTCTGATTCCCGACCTGTCAATAACGGCAGATGTCATAGTCGGTTTCCCGGGTGAAACATATGAAGATTTTGAAATGACTGAACGGCTTGTCGAAAAAGCGGGCTTCACCTCTATGTTCACCTTCATCTATTCCCCGAGGGAGGGCACAAAAGCCGCCGCTATGGATGACCCTGTTTCCGCCGAAGAAAAGGGCAGGTGGTTCAGGGAGCTTCTTGACCTGCAGGAGGGCATTGCCGCCCGGCGCACCGCTCAGTGTGTCGGCAAAACCTACAGGGCTCTGTGCGAGGGCGTTGCAAAAAGCGGCAATATCGAAGCGAGAACAAGCGGCAACTTTATTATCGAAATTCCCGCCGATGAGAGCGTCAGGGGCACATTCCGCGATGTCAGAGTCACCGCGGCAAAGACCTGGATGCTTTCGGGCGAGATAATATAAGTCAATAATTCCGAAGGGAGAAAAAATAATGGACGTTATAGCAATGGCAAGAGAGCTCGGAGCTGCTCTCCAGCAGGATGAGCGCTACATAAAGCTCAGACAGGCTCAGAAAGTAAATGAAGAGGATACGGCTCTCAACGAGCTTATCGCCAAGCTTCAGCTCGTGCAGATGAATTTCAGCCACGAGGCTTCCAAAGAGCAGAAGGATGATAAGAGACTTCAGGAGCTCGATACCGAATTCGGTCAGCTTTACAATCAGGTGATGGCTAACCCTAACATGCAGGCTTATGAAGCCGCAGCCTCCGAAATCGACGAGCTTATGAAATACATCAACGGCATTTTCCAGCTCTGCCTTCAGGGCGAGGATCCTGCCACATGCGAGCCACACACCCACGATCACGGCTGTGAAGGCGACTGCTGCAGCTGCGAAGGCTGCCACTGATTTTTAGTTTTTAGGGAAGGCAGATAGTTACTATGGCTGAATTCACCCCGATGATGAAACAATATTTCGAAATAAAGAAGCAGTATCCCGATACCATTCTCATGTTTCGCCTGGGCGACTTTTACGAGATGTTTTTTGAGGATGCCAAAACAGCTTCGGCCGAGCTTGAGCTCGTGCTTACGGGCAGAGACTGCGGGCAGGAGGAGAGAGCGCCTATGTGCGGCATTCCCTACCACAGCTGTGACAGCTATATTGCCCGCCTTGTTTCAAGGGGTTATAAGGTTGCTATCTGCGAACAGCTTGAGGACCCTGCACTTGCCAAGGGAATAGTCAGGAGAGATGTAACCAGGGTCCTTACGCCCGGCACGGTTATAGAAAACTCAATGCTCGATGAGAGCAAAAACAATTTCCTCGGCTGTGTTTATTACGAGGGTAAAAACGCCGGCTTGTGCTTCTGCGATGTTTCAACGGGCAGCATACACGCCACTCAGTTCAGCGGCAGGGACAAAAGCAAAAAGGTTACCGACGAGCTCGGCCGTTTTTCTCCGAGTGAGGTTATAATCAATTCCGCAGTGACGCAGGATAAGAAAGTTACGGATTTCATAAAGACACGGCTTGATTCGGCTTCCTGCAATCTGCTTGATGACGACGCCTTCGCTCTGACCAAAGCGGCGCAGCTTGTTATGAAGCAGTTCGGCGTTACATCTCTTTCGGCAATTCTGCCGGAGGGGGCGGACGCCGCTGTGTGCGCCGCGGGAGCAGTGCTTGATTATCTCATAAGCGTGCAGAAAAACGCTCTCGAAAATATCGGTGAGCTTGATTATTACGGCGAGGGCAGTTTTATGCACCTCGATGTATCCGCGCTGAGAAATCTTGAAATAACCGAAACGCTCAGAAGCAGAGAGAAAAGAGGCTCCCTGCTCTGGGTGCTTGACAGAACTTCCACCTCAATGGGCAGGCGCCTTCTGCGCTCCTGGATTGAACAGCCTCTAATGAATATCGGCGGCATTACAAAGCGGCATAACGCCGTGAAGGAGCTTGCCGAAAATCCCGCTCTCAGGGAGGATGTCACCGAGGCGCTCAAAGGCTGCCAGGATCTTGAGCGGCTTATTACCAGAATCACGTTCGGCACCGCAAATTCGAGAGAGCTCAAAGCACTCTCGGGCACGCTCCTCAGAATGCCTGCCATAAAGAGCGCGATTTCCTCCTGCACTTCAGCGCTCATAAAGGATGTCAACACAGGCATATTCACGCTTGACGGGCTTGTTGAGCTCATAGAGAAAGCTATTGTCGATGAGCCGCCGTTCTCCGTGCGTGAGGGAGGAATGATAAGAGAAGGCTTCAACGCTGAGCTTGACGAATACAGAAGCATTGTTTCAAACGGCAAGGGCTATCTTGCCGATATTCAGGCCCGTGAGCAGGAGAGGACAGGCATAAAGAAGCTGAAAATCGGCTATAACCGGGTTTTCGGCTATTACATAGAGGTGTCAAATTCCTTCAGAGAGCTTGTGCCGGATGATTATATCCGCAAACAGACTCTGACCAACTGTGAGAGATTCATCACTCAGGAGCTCAAGGAGCTCGAGTCTAAAGTGCTCGGCGCGCAGGAGAGAATTGCCAGCCTCGAATATGAGATTTTTGATTCGGTCAGAAAAAAAGCGGCGGATAAGCTGTATGAAATTCAGAAGACCGCCTCCTGCACGGCAGTGCTCGATGCTATCTGCTCTTATGCGACAACCGCCTGCGAAAACAATTATGTATGCCCCGAAATGAATGCGGGCAGCGAAATAGCAATCAGAGAGGGCAGGCATCCGGTAGTCGAAAAAATGATAGATTACCCCTTCGTGCCCAATGACACCGTGCTTAATGACGGCGACGATATGTGCGCCATAATCACCGGACCCAATATGGCGGGTAAATCGACCTATATGCGCCAGGTGGCGCTGATATGCCTTATGGCTCAGGCCGGGTCATTTGTGCCCGCAAAATCCGCAAGCCTTTGCATTGTGGACGGAATATACACGAGAATCGGAGCTTCCGACGACCTCGCGTCCGGCTCATCCACATTTATGGTTGAGATGAACGAGGTTGCGGACATTCTGAAATATGCTACATCCAAGAGCCTGATTATATTTGATGAAATAGGCAGAGGCACCTCCACCTTTGACGGTATGAGCATAGCGAGAGCGGTGCTCGAATATGCCGCGGACAAAAGAAAACTCGGGGCAAAAACTCTCTTTGCCACGCACTATCATGAACTTACCGACCTTGAAAAGGTGACAAAGGGAGTAAAGAATTACAACATCTCCGTCAAAAAGAGAGGGGATAATATAACCTTCCTGCGCAGGATTGTTCCGGGCTGCGCCGACGGCAGCTACGGCATAGAGGTTGCGAAACTCGCCGGAGTGCCCAATGCCGTGGTCGAAAGAGCAAAGGTAATACTTGCCGAGATTGAGAGCACAGGCGGGCAGCCCGTCAGTTTGGCCTCATTCCCGCAGGAGGACCCGGATATGCAGATTTCATTCACCGGCGGCATCGGCGATGAAATTGTGGAAAAGCTCAGAAATATTGACATAAATACGCTCACCCCGTTTGAAGCGATGCAGAAGCTTTATGAGCTTGCCGCTATGGCGGAATGAGCAGAGAATAAATAAGCGAGAAAGGAGTGACTGTATGCCTAAAATCAATGTTATGCCAAAGTACCTTGCGGACCTTATCGCCGCGGGCGAGGTGGTTGAGAGACCTGCTTCAATAGTGAAGGAGCTGCTCGAAAACTCTGTGGACGCAGGCGCGGATACTGTCACTCTCGAAATAAAAAACGGCGGCATTTCATATATCCGCGTAACGGATAACGGCTGCGGCATTGCGAGAGAGGATGTCAGAAACGCCTTCGTAAGCCACGCCACGAGCAAAATAACAACCGCCGAAAACCTCAACAGCATTATGACCCTCGGTTTCAGAGGAGAGGCACTTGCCAGCGTTGCAGCCGTAGCGCGTGTCGAGATGCTCACCCGTACCCCGGGCGAAGGCACAGGCACGGGTTATTTCATAGAATTCGGCGAGGAAATATCTCTTGATGACGCGGGCTGCCCCGAGGGTACCACCATAACCGTCAGGGATTTGTTTCTCAAGACCCCGGCCCGTATGAAATTCCTTAAAAAGGATGTCACCGAGGCAAATATGATTGCGGGTATTGTGGACCGCATCGCTCTTTCCCACCCGGAGGTGTCATTCAGGTTTATCAGAGAGGGCAGGCAGGTGCTCATGACCTCCGGCAGCGGCGATTTGCTCACTGCTGTCAGGGAAGTGCTCGGCAAGGATGTTGCCTCCCAGATGATTTCCTGCTCGGGAGAATCCGGACCGGTCAGGGTTGAGGGCTTCATTTCCAAGCCTCAGTTCTCAAGGCCAAACAGAAACCTGCAGTATTTTTTTGTAAATGACAGGTTTGTTAAAACCGGCACTGGCTCGGCTGCTCTGTCTGAGAGCTACAAGAGCCGTATTATGGTCGGCAAGTTTCCGATGTGCGTGCTTAAAATATATGTTTCGCCGGAAGCCGTTGACGTTAATGTGCATCCCGCAAAGACAGAGGTGCGTTTCAGCGACGAAAAAGCGGTGTTCAACGCCGTCTTCGGCGCGTGCAAAAACGCGCTTGACGAAAAGGACAGCCCCTCGCAGATTACAAAAATCGGCTCTGCTCCGAATTTTACTCCCGCCGATTACAGAAAATGGCACGAGCCCTCGGAGCAGATTAAGCTGACGGAGAAAAAAGAGGATTTCTGGCAGACCCGCTCCGTCAAAATTTCCCCGGCGCCCGTAAAGCCGAAGGCTCCGTCCACCACCGTTACCGCAAGAGCGCCCGAGGCTGAGTTATCACCCGATGACAGCAGAATTGACAGTATAGACGATATCCTGCTTTTCTCACCTGCCGAAAGCAAAGAGCAGGCCGCACCGGCGGAAAAGCCGGTATTCCTGCCCGGCGCCCCGGACTCTGCCGAGTTTGAGGCAGAGCAGTTCCGCCTTATCGGCGAAGCTTTCAGGACCTATATAATTTGTGAATACAAAGGCAAGCTTGTGTTTATTGACAAGCACGCGGCTCACGAAAGAATAATTTATGAGCGACTCAAAAAGGAAAGCGGCGGGAGAAGCGGGCAGGTGTTGCTCTCACCGGTTACGGTTACTCTCTCCAAGGAGGAGTATGCCGCCGCTCTCGAAAACCTTGAGCTTATAAATTCATCCGGCTTCACAGCCGAGGATTTCGGCCCGGGTACTCTCATAATAAGAGAATGCCCAATGGAGCTTACAGCCGAGGAACTGCCCGGGGTTATATCCGAGATAGCCGGGCGATTCCTTGAAAAGAAACAGGATGTTGATTTTGAGAAGCTTGACTGGATTTTCCACTCCGTAGCGTGCAGAAGCGCAATCAAGAGCGGAGATTTCACCTCAAAGCTTGAGATGGAAACATTCGCAAAGCAGCTTCTTTCCATGCCGGATATAAGATACTGCCCCCACGGCAGACCCGTGCTTATAGAAATGACCGAAAGGGAGCTGGAGAAGAATTTTGGCAGAGCGTAAGATACAGGTGTTCGGTGTCGTAGGGCCGACAGCTTCGGGCAAAACCTCTCTCGGCGTTGAGATATGCCGCGAAATCGGCGGCGAGGTGGTTTCCTGTGACTCAATGCAGATTTACAGGGGTATGGATATCGCCACGGCCAAGCCGAGCGCCCGGGAGATGCAGGGCATACCGCATCACCTTATAGGTTTTGTTGATATCAGTGAAAACTACAGCGTTGCCCGTTACTGCGAAGACGCCAAAAAAACGATATATGATATTGCCTCAAGAGGAAAGATTCCCGTGATAGTAGGCGGCACCGGGCTCTACTACTCGTCTCTTGCCGATAACATAAAATTTTTTGATGAAGAGAGCGACCTTGAATACAGGCAGATTCTTTTTGACGAGGCCGCGGAAAAGGGCGCCAAGGCGCTTTTTGACCGCCTTGCCGTAATTGACCCCGAAAGGGCTCAAACGCTGCACGTGAACGACCTCAACCGCATCATCAGGGCGCTTGAAATATATCACACCACAGGCAAAAGCATTTCCCTGCAAAACAGAGAGTCGAGAAATGAGGAGCCGCCTTTTGAGTTCAGAACGGTCTGCCTTGACGCTCAGGACAGGCAGTTCCTCTATGACAGAATCAACAGGCGGGTTGATATGATGCTTGAGCAGGGGCTCGTGGAGGAAGCGAAAAGCTTTTTTGCCGAAAACACGGGCAGTACCGCAGTGCAGGCAATAGGCCTCAAGGAGCTTAAACCGTATCTTAACGGTGAGGCCTCTCTTGATGAATGTGTTGAAAGATTAAAAATGCAGACAAGGCGTTACGCCAAAAGGCAGCTGACCTGGTTCAGGCGTGACGCGGGAATAAAACGGCTTTACATTGATTTGCCCGGCGAGCCGGACAGACTCAGGCGCGAAGCAATCGCTCATTTTACGGAAGGATGTGAAACGGTATGAGCAGCAAAAAGCTCACAAATACGCTCGCAATAGCTCTCGCCGTGATTATACTCGGCTATCTTGCGATAAATGTTGTCAAAAGCGCCGGGAGCTCTTATAAAACAGCCACCGCGTATGAGCAGACCGTGTCCGAAACGATTGACGCCAAAATGTTTATCATACGCGATGAGACCCTTATTGAAACGCAGGATTCCGGCGTGGTTGTGCCTCTTGCCGTCAACGGCGAAAAGGTCGGCGGCGGCAACAGAATAGCGGCGGTTTTCGCCGATGACACTTCGGCCGAAAACTATGCCAAATCTCTTTCGCTCGGCAAAAAGCTCGAGGCATACCGCAAAATCAACAATCAGGTGAAGCTTGCAAATCTTGACCTGAAAAAGCTCACGCACGATATTGACAGCGAATTCTGCTCTATTCTCGACTCAGTCTACAGCAATGATTTTTCCGAGCTTTCGCGGCAGGAGCTTATCTTTGATGAAATGCTTTCGAGAAAAGATATTTCGCTCGGATACGAGGTTGACTGCTCCGGGGTCATAGATGAGCTTGAAAGTGAAATTGCCTCGCTCAAGGTGAAGCAGCCCTCCGGAATAATTACCGCTGAGGAAGCGGGGTACTTCGTTTCCCGTCTTGACGGCTTTGAGGGCATAATAACCGCAGCCGATATTGACACTCTCACCCCTGAAACGCTTGAAAAAACCATCGATGCCGAGAAGGAGCCGGAGAACAGCACCGTTCTCGGAAAGCTTATCACGGGCTACGAATGGTACGCCGCCGCGATTGTGGATACCGCTCTGCTTGCCGGCACAGAAGTAAACAAGAATGTCCGTCTCGTGCTCGGCGACAAGGAGGGTGACACCGTTCAGGCGAAGGTTTACTCCAAGGTCGGCGCCGAAGACAAGGACAAAACGATGATTATCTTCAAAAGCAGTGAGATGAACGAGCGGCTCGCCATGATGCGCAAGGTCAGCGGCAAAATCGTGCTCAAGAGCTTTTCGGGCATAAAGGTCAGAAAAAGCTCCGTCCATTTTGATGAAAACGGCAGTGAAGGCGTTTACATAATTGAAGGCAACATAATCAAATTCAACAAGATTGAAGAAATATATTCGGACGATGAATATGTCATAGTCAAGGACAATTCCGGCAAATCCGGCTGGCTCTCACGCTACGACGAAGTAATCGTTTCGGGAAAGGATTTAAGAAATGGAAAGGTTATCGACTGACCCGAAATTTGCTGATATAGAAGAAAACCTCAAGGTTATAAGAGAAAGAATAGCCGCCGCGGCATCAGAGAGCGGACGCAGCCCCGATGACATAAGCTTTATGGCGGTAACCAAAACAATTCAGCCGGTATACATCAACCACGCCATTGACTGCGGCATAAACCTCATAGGTGAAAACAGGGTGCAGGAATACCTTGAGAAAGCTCCTGACCTGAACCTTGACGGAGTATCATTTCATCTGATAGGTCACCTGCAGACAAACAAGGTCAAGAAAATCGTGGGAAAGGCGGATGTGATAGAGAGCGTTGATTCCGTAAATCTCGCAAACGAGATTTCCAAGCACGCGAAAAACGCCGGAATCACACAGGATATTCTCATCGAAATCAACGCCGGCAGCGAATACAGCAAGTTCGGATTTGACCCCGGCGAGGTTAAAGAAAAGGTGCTTGAAATCGGCGAAACAGAAGCTGTACGAGTCAAGGGCCTAATGTGCGTGGCTCCGATTTGCGACAAAAAGAGCGATTTAATAAAAATTTTTCAAAATATGTATAATATCTTTATTGACATAAAGGCGAAAAAATCGGATAATATCTTTATGGATATTCTTTCAATGGGTATGTCCGGCGATTACGAAGAGGCTATACTCTGCGGAGCAAATCTCGTCAGAGTCGGCTCGGCAATTTTCGGCCCCAGGATTTACCGCGACAGGCACTGAAAGCAAAAGGGCTCACATCAGCCCGGAATAATTATTAAGGCAACTGCACTTTTGTGCAGGATAATAAGGAGGATAAAAAATGAGTTTCAAAGACAAATGGCAGAGTTGGATCAATTCCACAGACGACGGTTATGTAGAGACCGCTGACGATGATTACGATGAGAGCTTCGACTTCCGCCCCGATGCCGAAGAGCAGGCTCAGCCCGTAAAATCATCTCCCTTCCACAGCAGGCAGGATAAATCCAATGTAGTAAGCATCAACGGGCCCAAAGCCGCACCCGCTTCAAAGCCGAGAGTGGTGTTCCAGCAGATTGACAGCTTTGATGAGGTTACCAAGGTTGCCGATATTCTCAAGGAGAAGAGGATAGTTGTACTCAATCTCGAGACATGCCCGAACACCGACGCGCAGAGAATAATCGATGTGCTTTACGGCGTTTCTTACGCAAATGACGGTGATTTCAAGAAGGTTGCCGGCAGAGCGTATATCATCACCCCCAATAATGTTCCCGTTACCGGTGAGCTCGGCGAAGATCTCAGCGGTGCAGACGCAGAATTTTAATTCAGAGAGGTCAGGTGCAAAAAGATGATCAGACCCGAACAGATTGCAAACGCCAAATTCACACCGGTAAGTGCCGGCTCCTACAGCGCGGAAGAGGTTGATTCTTTCCTCGCGAGTGTAGCAGAGGCATATGCCGATATGCAGAATCAGAATAATTCCCTCGTTAAAAAAATCAGTATTCTCGCCGAAAAGGTTGAGGAATACCGCACAAACGAGGAAGCTATAAAGAACGCCCTTCTTGACGCGCACAAGCTTGCGGAAACCGTCAACAAGGACGCGAGCGCAAAGGCGAGCGCGGTGATTTCCGACGCCGAGGCAAAGGCGAAGGAGATTTCAGACAATGCCAGCAAACACGCCGATGAGCTCGCAAACGCCGCCCGCACCCAGGCGGGTGACATAGTAAACAACGCCAGAACAGCTGTTGCCTCCCTCACCGAAAGAGCACAGAAGGAAGCCGATGACAAGGTTGCCGCAGCCAAAGCTCAGGCTGAGGAAATCGTGGGCGAAAGCAAGGCAAAATACGAGTATTACACCGAAGAGCTCAAAAAAGTCAAAGCCGAGATGAACAGATTCAAGGCTATGGTAGAGCAGCTCTGCGCGGATAATAACATCGATTTCAGCGCCGTTATGCCCGCAGTGAGCGCGGTTGAGCGCACATTCGAAAAAGCCGACGCAGTTGCCGAGAGTGCAGCTCCCGCCGCTGCCGAAGAGCCTGTTGCTCCCGCAGCTGTTTCCGAGCCGGAACCCGCTGCCGAGCCCGTAGAGGAAGAAACCGTTCCCGCACAGCCTGAGCAGGAGCTTGATATTCCCGTTTTCAATTCCGCTCCCGAAGCTCCCGCTGCCGCTGACGAACCCGAAGAGGAAGAAGACGAGCTCAAGATTCCCGTCAAAGCTCCCGAAACCGATGAGCAGGATGACATAGACGATCTCTTTGCTCTTTTTGAGGAGGAGAGCGCGGCTCCCGCCGACTTTGCTTCCGATATTGACGGTATTCTTCCCGAGCCCGCAGCTGCTCCGCAGGAAGATATATTTGATGATGAGCCCGAGATTCCCTCGCCCAAAACCGAATTTGACTTCAGCGGAATTGACGATATTCCGTCAGACACAGACGATGGCGACGACGATGATTTCCTTAAAAACATAAGCGACAGCATCAGCAATCTCGAAGACCTTCCCGATGACACTTCGGAAGATGATGACGATATAACTTCTCTTTTTGACAGCCTTTTTGATTGATAAACAATGTTTCAGACAGTTTCCCTTATCATAATAGCCTTGCTCACGGGGCTTGACCGCGTAACAAAGATTGCCGCGGCCGATGCCCTGAAGGGCGGCGAGCCGAAAAAGTTCCTTTTCGGGCTTTTTCAGCTGAGATATGCCGAAAATACCGGGGCCGCGTTCAGCTCTTTTTCAGATAACACGCTTCTTCTTACGGTATTCACGGTGCTCGTTCTCCTGCTCTGCCTTTTTGTGCTGCTTACACGCAGGTCAAAATCGCGCTTTATCTCGGCGTGCCTTATCCTTATTATCGCCGGGGGCACGGGGAATGTCATTGACCGTATAGCAAGCGGCTTTGTGGTCGATTTTATAGAGCCCCTGTTTATGAATTTTGCGGTTTTCAATGTTGCGGATATATTTGTTACTGTCGGCGCATCTCTTCTCATAATTTATGAAATAAGGGAACTTATCATCGAAAAGAAACAAAAAAAATCCGAAGAAAAGGACCCGGCCGAATCCGAAAATGACAGATAAAATAGTCTCGTTTGAATACAATGAACCTCTGTCAATAACTGTTGACGAGGATATGGCGCAGGAAAGGGCAGACAAGATTCTTTCCTGTGCGCTTGAGGGTTATTCAAGGTCTTTCGTTCAGAGCCTTTTTGAGGATTCGCTTGTGCACTGCCGCGGAAAGAGCGTTTCCAAAAGCTTTAAACCCGTTAAGGGCGATGTGCTCGAATTCACGGTAAAAGAGCCCGAAGAGATTTCACTCGAAAAAGAAAACATACCGCTTGATATAGTATATGAGGACGAATGTCTCCTTGTGGTAAACAAGCCCAAAGGGATGGTTGTTCATCCCGCTCCGGGCCACACTTCCGGCACTCTTGTAAACGCCCTGCTGTATCATTGTGAAGGGAAGCTTTCCGGCATAAACGGCGCCATAAGGCCCGGTATTGTGCACAGAATAGATAAAGACACGAGCGGTCTGCTGCTCGTTGCAAAAAATGATACGGCGCATATTTCTCTCTCGGAGCAGATAAGAAGCCACAGCTTTCACAGAGAGTACAGAGCTGTTGTTCACGGCCCGTTTTCTCAGAGCGAGGGCACGGTTGACGCTCCGATAGGCAGGAGCACCGCCGACAGAAAGAAAATGTGCGTCACTCAGAAAAACTCAAAAAACGCGGTAACACATTATGAAGTGCTTGAGAATTACAAAAAGTTCGCCTTCATCAAATGCGTGCTTGAAACGGGCAGAACTCACCAGATTAGAGTTCATATGGCATATATAGGCCACCCGGTGGCAGGCGACCCTGTTTACGGCCCGCGCAACGGCGTGGAGCTCGGGGGCCAGTGCCTTCACGCCGCGGTGCTTGAGTTTGACCATCCCGTTACGGGAGAGAGAATAAAAACGCAGGCGCCTCTGCCCGGCTGGTTTGAGGCGTTCCTTGCAAAACTGTAAGCGTATAACAGAGAGGATTTACCCGGCATATGATACCTGAACCCGCATTGGAAAAATGGCTCGTGACATCGGATATAGACGGCACCCTCAATAACAAAAAGCGTGAGCTGCCTAAAATAAATCTTGAGGCAATCACCAATTTTGTTAATAAGGGCGGCAAGTTCACGCTTGCTTCAAGCCGTTCTCCCCAGTCAATGCGCCGACACTACAGCAAATTGCCTCTTACCATTCCCGCGGTGGTAATCAACGGAGCGGGAATATATGATTACCAAAAAGAGGAAATGATATATTTCAGCCCTCTGAGCCAAAAGGCTATGGAGGACATCTGCAAGGTAGCAAAAAAATACCCCACGGTTGACGAAGTAGTCGTTACCAAAGACAGCCTTTATATTTCCGGCCTCGGTTTCTGGGGCATGATATATGTGATTGCCGACAAGCTTGACCACATAATCAGGCACGACATCAATCAAGTGCCCAAAGAGGACTGGGGCAAGGTCATTTTCTCCGGACCTCCGTGGAGAGTAAGGCACGCAAAAAAGCGCCTGCAGAAAATACCGGAATCAGAATTTATTGTGATAGACACATCAATAGTCAGCTTTGAAGTGCTTGCCAAAGGCACTCACAAGGGCTCCGCGGTGCTTCGCCTTGCGGCAATGCTCGGCATTGACCCCGACCACACAGCCGCAATCGGCGATTACTACAATGACTATGAGATGCTTACCCAGGTGGGCATAGCCGCCTGCTGCGGGCAGGCGCCCCGCAAAATAAAGGAAATCTGCGAGTATGTGACCTGCCACTGTAACTTCGGCGCGGTTGCCGATTTCCTTAATTATTTTGAGAAAAAAGTAAAACAAAACAGCTGAATTACTCATATCAATATATTACGGGAGGTGAACTGCAGTGGATGCAGTTATCAGAAAACAGTTAAAGATTGCGGCATGCAAGGCAAGGATAGGTATAATTGAAGGGGTTTACAATGCCAAGTCCGGCCATCCGGGCGGCTCTCTTTCATGTGTTGACATCATTACTTATCTTTATTTCAACCACATGAATGTTGACCCTATCGATCCCAAAAATGAAGACAGAGACAGGTTCGTTCTCTCAAAGGGCCACGCGGCACCCGCTCTTTACGCCGTGCTTGCGCTCAAGGGCTATTTTCCTCACGAATGGATAAAGACACTCAGAAAGAGTGACTCCAATCTTCAGGGCCACCCGAGCATTAAGTACACCCCCGGCGTTGATATGTGCACCGGTTCGCTCGGTCAGGGCATATCCGCGGCTTGCGGTATGGCTCTCGGAGCAAAGCTCGCCGGCAAGAATTTCAGGATTTACACCATACTCGGTGACGGCGAAATTCAGGAAGGTCAGGTGTGGGAGGCGGCTATGTACGCGTCCGCAAAGGACCTTGACAATCTTGTGGCTGTGGTTGACAATAACAACCTGCAGATAGACGGCACTGTGGCGGAGGTTAATTCGCCTTATCCCATAGTAGAAAAATTCAAGGCATTCGGCTGGAATGTTATTGAGATAGACGCACATTCGTTTGATGAAATAGACGCCGCTTTCAACTCCGCCCGCGAGTTCAAGGGCAAGCCCACCTGCATAGTTGCAAAGTCCATTAAGGGCAAGGGCGTTTCCTACATGGAAAATATGGTGAACTGGCACGGTGTAGCTCCCAACCAGGAGCAGTATGAGCAGGCAATGAGCGAGCTTTCCGCTGCACTTGCTGAGCTTGAGGCATAAACAGTTTTTGATTTGTTCCGAATAAAAAATACTATTTCCCGGATTTGCTTCCGGGTAAAGGAAAGACAGGTGCTTTATGGCTGACATAATCAAAACCGCAACCCGTGATGCCTACGGAAAGGCGCTCGTGGAGCTTGGCGCGGTAAATGATAAAGTGGTGGTGCTTGACGCTGACCTTGCCGCCGCCACAAAGACAGGAATGTTCAAGAAAGCTTATCCCGACAGATTTATTGATTCGGGTATATGCGAAAGCAATATGATGGGCGTTGCCGCCGGCCTTGCCACCACCGGTTACACCGTGTTTGCAAGCACATTCGCAATGTTTGCGGCAGGCAGAGCCTTTGAGCAGGTAAGAAACTCAATCGGTTACCCCCATCTCAATGTCAAAATAGGAGCTACCCACGCCGGCATTTCCGTCGGTGAAGACGGCGCGAGCCACCAGTGCTGTGAGGACATAGGCCTTATGAGGACCATCCCCGGCATGACCATTATCAACCCGGCGGACGCCGTTGAGGCGAGAGCCGCCGTGCTTGCAGCGGCAGAATATGAAGGCCCTGTTTATATGAGATTCGGCAGACTTGCGGTACCCTGCGTGTTTGACGAGAGTTATAAATTTGAGTGGGGTAAGGCCGTTGTGCTCAAAGAGGGCAAAGATGTCACAATCTGTGCCACGGGCCTTATGGTCAACGAAGCAATAGAGGCCGGCAAACTACTTGCGCAGGAAGGCATAGACGCAGAAATAATCAATGTGCATACCATTAAGCCTCTTGACGCTCAGACTATCCTTGCGTCCGCAGCAAAGACCGGATGCATTGTAACTGCCGAAGAGCACAATATAATCGGCGGCCTGGGCAGCGCGGTCTGCGAGGCATCCTGCGAGAGCGGCGCTCCCGTGCCCGTGGTCAGAGTGGGCGTAAACGATATATTCGGCAAATCCGGCCCCGCGGTTGAGCTGCTTCATATTTACGGGCTTGATGCCGCTAATATCGCTGCAAAGGCAAAGACTGCTTTATCTTTAAAAAAGTAAAAGTAAGGGTTGTTTATGAGTAACGAATCAATTATCAGAAAATCATTTTTCGGCGGATTCAACAGAGCCGATGTGCTCGATTATATTGAGATGCTCCAGAGAGAAAATGCGGACCTGAGACAGGGCATCGATGACAGAGAAAACATACTTGCTTCGCTTGAGGAGGCTTATAATACCTGCGCTTCTCTCAGGGAAGAAAAAGAATCTCTTGAAAAAGCCAACGTTGACCTGCTCGAGCAGGCAAAAGAGCTGACCGAGGAAAACGCAAAGCTTAAAGAAGCTCTTGAAGAGGCGAGGGTCAACTCGGCCGTGCCCGATGCGTTCAATGACCCGGATGATAAGGGCGGTGCCGTTATCAGGGGCGCTGTTAAATATGCCGACAGCATAGTTGACGCCGCAAAGCAGAACGCGGCGGATATTATGCTTGCCGCGAAGGAGCGCATAGATATGGCGGCAGAGGGCATAGTTCAGGCACAGGAGAGAGCCAACACCGCAAGAAGCAATCTTGATTTCTCTCTCGTATCTGTCGGCGAGAGCATAAACGCCATGCTTGACAGCCTCGGCACGCTTACCGATGAGCTTTCCGGAGACAATCAGGATGGCTGAGTACAGTATAAATCTCAGCGAAATCAGAGAGCATATTCCTCAGCTCAAAGCAGGTGACGCAGTAAGGCTGACCGGCACGGTATATACCTCGAGAGATGCCGCACATAAAAAGATTTTTTCCATACTTGACAGCGGCGGAGAGCTTCCTTATGACCTCAAGGATGCCTGCATTTATTTTGCGGGGCCTACCCCGACACCCGAAGGGCTCCCCATCGGCAGCTGCGGCCCGACCACTTCGGGCAGGATGGATGTTTATTCACCCCGCCTTCTTGACCTCGGGCTCGCCGCAATGATAGGTAAGGGCGCCAGGAACAAAGAAGTTACTGACGCTATAGTCAGAAACGGAGCAATCTATTTCTGCGCTGTAGGCGGTGCAGGCGCGCTCTGCGCGAAGAGCATAACAAGCTGTGAGGAAATTGCTTTCAAGGAGCTCGGCTGTGAAAGCGTAAAGCGGCTTGAAATAAAAGATTTCCCCGTCTATGTCGGCATCGACTGCAGGGGAAACAGCATATATAGTGAGTGATATAAATGTTTTTACTTGCGGCAAACCCGATACTCTCATTTTCGGCAATTATTCCCGCTGTGGTGCTGCTGATTAAAGTTTACAAGGCGGACAGGTTTGAAAAAGAACCGGCCGGTATGTTGATTTCTCTTGTCATACTCGGCATTATTTCAACCTCAATAGCTATGGTGCTCGAAACAATCGGCTCCGCCATACTCGGCAGGATTTTCACCGAGGGCAGCGTTATCTACAATCTTTTTATGTTTTTCATAGTGGTCGCGATTTCCGAGGAGGGCGCCAAATACGCTCTGCTCAAACTGCGCACCTGGAAATCGCCTCATTTCAACTGCCGCTTTGACGGAGTGGTTTACGCGACTTTTGTTTCTCTCGGCTTTGCGCTGTGGGAAAATGTAGGCTATGTTTCCGCTTACGGCTTTTCAACGGCTGTTGTCAGAGCGCTGACCGCAGTGCCCGGGCACGCCTGCTTCGGCGTGTTTATGGGGGCCTGGTACGGGCTTGCGAAGGCCTGTGAAAACAGCGGCAACTCACGGTTTGCCCGCCACGCCAAACGCATGGCAATGCTTATACCCGTGCTTCTTCACGGCACTTATGATTTCATAACGACATTTGAATCGGGCTTTTTCTCGCTTATATTCATCGTTTTTGTTGTGCTTATGTATTTCTTCGCGATAGGCAAGGTGAAGTTCCTGAGCAAAAACGATTATTATATTCAAAACAATTATTAAAACCTGACTGCAGTAAACCGGACCGGGGCATAAGCCCGGTCCGGCTTTTGTTTTAGCAGAGTATTTTTTTGAGCTCCGGCAGAAAACGGTGAGTGTCAATATCCTTCAGCTTGTGAGCGTCCGTGCCGATGTTGAATACGGCACCCGCCTCCCTGCCTATGTTGAAGTATCGTCTGTGAAACACGGGGTCCCCGAATATTGCGGGCACATTCAGCTCCCAGGTGATTTCTTTTACATTCGCTTTTTCAATTATATCGCCTATTTCATTATCGGTGAAGGCGGCGGTCACAATGCGGAAATCATCAAAACAGCTTATGTACTTTGCCATAAATGGGTGGGCAAACGCATCCGCCCTGCCGCTTTCGATAACTTTGTCCATGATGGCTAGCATGTGCTCGCAGTAAGCGCGCGGCGTTTTTTCTGCGGGGTGCACCCAGTATTTCTGATGAAAATGGTTTGTGGTGTAAAGACGCCAGTCAAGCGAATTGTCGCATTCAATGTCATCCGCAAACTTGCCTATATCATATGACGAGAGCTCTGCGCCGATGAGCACCTTTACGGGGGTTTCAATATCTTTTATCTGCTTATATATGATTTTTTTCTGCTCGGCGACCATATTCTTTTCATCGGGGTAGTTGTGGTCGGTGAGAGCTATGATTTCGAGCCCGGCTTTTTCCGCGGCCTTTATGATGGACTTTGCCTTCATTTCCCTCGCGGCGCAGTGAGAAAAGCGGGTGTGCATATGAGTGTTATACCTTGCGAGTTCGTCAAGGTCATATATTTTTTCGTGCAGAAACATATTAAAGCTCCGTTTTGAAAAGTGTGTTTGCGTTCTCTCTTGTAATTTCAAGAATATGTTCGGGGGTAGTGCTTCTGACCGAAGCGAGAATCTGCGCTGCGTAAGGAATAAAGGAGGAGTCGTTTCTCTGCCCTCTGAAGGGAACAGGCGTCATATAGGGGCAGTCGGTTTCAATAAGGAGTCTGTCATCGGGGACAGCGGCCGCCACCTCGAGAGGCTTTCTTGCGTTTTTAAAAGTGACCGCTCCGCCGAGACCTATATACATCCCGATACGCAGCACCTCCAGAGCAAGCTCGGCCGAGCCGGAAAAGCAGTGAACAACGCCTTTTGGCCTGTGCTTTCTGAGCAGGTTGAGGGTATCCTCGTGCGCTTCCCTGTCGTGTACGATTACGGGCAGAGACAGCTCGTTTGCGAGTATGAGCTGCTCCTCAAACACCTTTATCTGGGTTTCCCTCGGCGAAAAATCATAGTGGTAGTCAAGCCCTATTTCGCCTACCGCAACGCATTTTTCGCTCAGGCAGAGCTCTTTCACCTTGCCGGGCCAATCCGGCTGCGCCTTTGAAGCCTCGTGAGGATGAACACCGCAGGCGGCGTAAATGAAATCATAATCAGCGGCCAGCTCAAGGCTTTTCAGCGATGTCGCAATATCGCTGCCGCAGTTTACTATGCCCACTATGCCTTTGTCTCTGAGAGAGGGTATCAGCCTGTCTCTGTCTTCGTCAAAGGCGTCGCTTTCGTAATGCGCGTGGCTGTCATATATATTCATTATCTTATCTTGCTTCCCGCGGGTACGCCGTCAAGGAATACCACTTTCACATCGTCCTCGCCGGCATCGGCGGCAAGTATCATGCCGCAGCTTTCCACTCCGCAGAGCACCGCGGGCTTAAGATTTGAAACGAGAATAACCGTTTTGCCGATGAGGTCCTCGGGTTTATACCATTTGGCAATTCCGCTCGCAACGGTGCGGGGCTCGCCTGTGCCCACATCGAGTGTGAGCTGAAGAAGCTTCTTTGCTTTCTTCACGGGGAAACAGTCTGTTATTTTTGCGGCTCTCAGGTCAACGCTCGCAAATTCATCTATGCCTATTTTGGCTATTCCTTCAATCTCTGCTTTCAGGGGATTTTCCTTCACGGCGGATGCGGCGCTGAGCTCTTCGAGCTCCTTCTGCATATCAAGCCTCGGGAAGATTATCGCACCCTTGACCACGGAATAAGACTCCCTCTGCGCGTAGGTGAAGGCTTCGCTCCATACAAACTCTTTTTCTATGCCGAGCTGCTCCCTGATTAAGGGGGCGGTGGCAGGCATAAAGGGAGCTATAAGCACCGAGGTAATCCTCAGGCACTCGCAAAGGTTATACATTACATCGGCGAGCTTTGCGCTGTTGCTTTCATCCTTGGCAAGAATCCAGGGAGTGGTTTCGTCAATGTATTTGTTTGTGGCGGAAACGA
Source organism: Clostridiaceae bacterium (assembly GCA_016282855.1). Taxonomy (GTDB): domain Bacteria; phylum Bacillota; class Clostridia; order Oscillospirales; family Acutalibacteraceae; genus CAG-177. The sequence continues at coordinate 24,955 of JAEELT010000005.1, forward strand.
GCTTCCAGATTTCCGAAAGAGCCACGGAGAAGTTGAGCGCGTCCAGGTTTTCCTGCGCCTTCTGAGCTGCCGTTTTTGCCGTTTCAATCAAATTTGCGTCAAAATCGGTTGCTTCTCTTTCGGCGGGAATCGTGCCGCCGAAGTATTTTTCAACCATCGAAACAGTTCTTGAAAGCAGATTTCCGAGGTCGTTGGCAAGGTCGGAGTTTATCCTGTTAATAAGATTTTCATTTGAGAATACGCCGTCAGAGCCGAAGGCGATTTCTCTGAGAAGATAGTATCTCAGAGAGTCAACCCCGTATCTTTCCGCGAGAATAACAGGGTCAACGACATTGCCCTTGGATTTGGACATTTTGCCGCCCTCAAGCAGAACCCAGCCGTGGGCATAAACCTTGTCGGGGCAGGGTATATCAAGAGACATAAGAAACGCCGGCCAGTAAATGGTGTGGAATCTTACTATATCCTTGCCTATGAGCTGCACATTCGCGGGCCAGAACTTCTTATAGAGGGTGTCGTCCTCTCCCGTGTAGCCGAGGGCTGTGATATAGTTTGTGAGGGCGTCAAGCCACACATATATAACGTGATCCGGGTTAACGGGTACGGGTATGCCCCATTTGAAGGAAGAGCGGGATATGCATAAATCCTGAAGGCCGGGCTTTATGAAATTGTTTATCATCTCATTCTGCCTGCTGACGGGCTCTATGAATCCCGGGTGCTCCTCATAGTATTTCACAAGCCTGTCTGAGTAGTTTGAAAGCTTGAAGAAGTACGCTTCCTCCTCTGCTTTATAAACAGGTCTGCCGCAGTCGGGGCATTTGCCGTCCGATGCCTGAGTCTCTGTCCAGAAGGATTCGCAGGGCTTGCAGTAAAGGCCCTCGTATTTGCCCTTGTATATATCGCCCTTTTCGTACATCTTTTCAAAAATGCGCTGAACGGCTTTTTCGTGGTACTCATCCGTTGTGCGGATGAATTTATCGTTGCTGATGTTCATAAGCTTCCACAGCTCTTTTATGCCTGCAACGATATTGTCAACATACTCCTTGGGGGTAACGCCTGCTTCCTTTGCCTTGTCCTCAATTTTCTGGCCGTGCTCATCGGTGCCGGTAAGGAAGAAAACCTCCTTGCCCTGCAGGCGCTTGTATCTTGCCATCGTATCGGCGGCAACGGTGGAATATGTATGGCCTATATGAAGCTTATCCGAAGGATAGTATATGGGTGTTGTGATATAAAATGTGTTTCTTTCGTTCATTGTTTTCACTCCTTGCTGAGATTAAAGCAGCGCCGCGGCTGCGGGGTCAAGGAATACCGTCACATCGCTGTGCTGCTGCAGAATTGATGCGGGGCAGGCGGGGGTAACGGGGCCCTTTATCATGTTTTTTACCGCTTCGGCCTTAGAAGCACCGGTGGCAATCATAATTATTTTCTTGGAACGCATTATGGAGCCTATGCCCATGGTGATGGCGTAACGGGGCATCGGAATGTCATCAAAATAGATTGAATTAGCGTCTATTGTGGACTGAGTGAGAGCCACCCTCCACGCTTCATCCGTGAACTTGTCACCGGGCTCGTTGAAGGCTATGTGGCCGTTTCTGCCTATGCCGAGCAGCTGTATATCTATGCCGCCCTTTGCTTTGATTGCGGCGGCGTATCTTGCCGATTCCTCGTCCGGGTCCGCGTTGCCGTCAAGAAAATCGACATTTGCCATATCGATATCCGTTCTGGAAAACAGGTTTTCGCACATGAAGGTGAAATAGCTGTTTTTGTGGTCTCTGGGGAGGTCGCAGTATTCGTCAAGGTTAAAGGTGCTTACGCCTTTGAGCGACACCTTGCCCTGCCTGCAGCTCTGCGCGATGTAATCATAGGTGGGCACCGGGGAGGCGCCTGTTGCGAAGCCGAGCACGCAGGTGGGGTTTGCGTTTATGAAATCAACATAAAGCCGGCCCGCGGCTGCTCCTATTTCTTTTTCGCTGCCGAGTATTCTTATATCCATTGTTTCATCTCCTTTTAGTCGATGACTGTCTCTCTGTGTGTGTCCGATGAATCGTAAATGGCCTGCATTATCTTTGAGGTGAGCACGGCGTTGTCAATATACTGCCTGTTTTTGCCGCCGCCCTGTGCAACGAGCCTTACGAAATCGTTTATTTCGTTTTCATACATATTTGTTTCGCGCGCTGTGACCTTCTCCTGTGTGAGCATACCGTTTTTAACGCCGTAAATTGTAAAATCTCCGCAGTAGTTAAGGCGTACACCGGCCTTTGTGCCCATAAAGTCAATGAAGGTTTCGCTCTTGCCTATGTTCTGCGCCCAGGCGCCGTTGAAGCTGATAACGGGGCCGGTTGTGCGGATTATGCCGGTTACCGAGTCATCCACATCATAGGTTCCGTTTTCCGTGTCGGAGGTCTGCTCGGCCCACATACCGGTGTAAACATAGTTTTTCATATCGGCTCCGAGCTTGCAGAAAGCCTCGCCCGACGCCGTCAGAGGCTTGGGGTCGCCGCAGCAGTACATAATAAGATCAAGGTAGTGCACGCCCCAGTCGATGAGAGCTCCGCCGCCCGAAACGGCTTTTCTGGTGAAGTCACCGCCGAGCCCGGGTATTGAGCGGTGGGCGCGGAATGAAGCGTAAACGTGGTAAACCTCGCCGAGCTCCCCGCTGTCAATCAGATCCTTGATTTTATTGACATAGGTATTGAATCTGTTGCATACGCCTATGTTGAGAATTTTGCCTGTCTCGTGTGAAACTCTCTGCATTTCGAGGGCCTCGCTGAGTATTCTTGCGGCCGGCTTTTCGCACAGAACGTGTTTGCCCGCCTTCATGAAGTCTATTGAAATAATCGAATGGAAGTCATTGTGTGTGCAAACGGAAACCGCGTCAAGCTCCGGGTCGCCGAGTATATCGTGATAGTCCGTCACCGCCGTGCCGCAGCCGTATTTTTCAACCGCGTCCTGCGCCCTTTCGGGGATTATGTCGCAGAAATATTTTATTTCAACATTTTCGTTTTTCATATAAGAGGGAATGTGAGAAGCGTTTGCTATTGTGCCGCAGCCGATGACCGCAACTTTTATCTTTTTCATAAAGTCAGCCCTTTCGTATATATTTTTTCAATATACTATAATATACCAACACTCTTAAAAAGTAAAGAAAAATAAAAATTATTCGGGTGAATGGAATATGCCTATTGATATAAAGAGAAATGATGTGATATACTTGCCTTGTATAACAATGCAAACGGAGGAATTGCTATGAGCAGATTTCAGATTGGCGTTATAATTGATTCTTTCAGAACCGATACCGAAACAGCGGTCAAAAAGGCCGCGCTTGTCGGCGCGCAGGGCATCCAGGTTTATGCCACAAAAGGCGAAATGGCTCCCGAAAATATGACCGCCTCAAAAAAAGCGTGGTTCAACGCGCTTGTCGCGGATAACGGGCTTAAGGTTTCCGCTCTTTGCGGCGATCTGGGCGGCGGCTTCGGCGACAGGGAGGCAAACCCCGGCAAGATAGAAAAATCCAAGAGAATACTCGACCTCGCGAAGGAGCTCGGCACCGATATAGTTACCACTCATATCGGCGTTGTGCCCGGCGATAAAAATCACGAGAGATATAAGATTATGCAGGAGGCCTGCTTCGAGCTCTCGCGCTACGCTGACAGCATTGACGCGCATTTCGCTATTGAAACCGGCCCCGAGACCTCCGCTGTGCTCAAGGGTTTTCTTGACGAGCTCGGCTCCACGGGAGTAGGCGTAAATCTTGACCCCGCCAACCTTGTTATGGTCACGGGCGACGACCCTGCCGGCGCGGTTTACAATCTGCGCGATTATATAGTCCACACCCACGCCAAAGACGGTAAGCAGCTTTACTACAAGGATCCCGAAATGGTTTACGGCATAGTGAAGGATTCCCTTGTGACAGGGCCGAGCTTTCTTGAGGTGCCTCTGGGCGAGGGCAGTGTTCCCTGGAGCAAATACCTTGACGCTCTTGAGAATATAGGTTTCAGCGGCTTCCTGACTATCGAAAGGGAAGTCGGCGACGACCCTGAAAAAGATATAAGAGCCGCTGTTGAATTTCTCAGAGCAAGAATATAAAAGAGGGCTGAATATATGAAAATCGGAGTAAGCAGTTACAGCTTCCAGCAGCTTATCAGCTCTGGAGCGCACACGCAAAAAAGCATTATTGCACTTGCCAAGGAAATGGGCTTTGACGGCATAGAATTCACCGACCTCAACACTCCCGACGGCATGACCGAGAAGGAGTACGCCCTTGAAATAAGAGAGGAGTGCGAAAAGCACTCCCTGCCGGTTGCCGCCTACACAATCGGCGCCGACCTGCTGAAGGGCGGGGATGAGATTGAGAGAGTGTGCGGCAAGCTCGATGTTGCCGCCGTGCTCGGCGCTCCGGTCCTGCGCCACGACACCGCCTGGGGCCTCTCGGGCGAAGATAAGACTTACAGGGGCTTTGATAACGTGCTTGAGCTTCTTGCCGACTCCTGCAGAAAAATAACGCAGTACGCCCGCTCGCTCGGCATTGTGACTGTAACCGAGAATCACGGTCAGTTCTGCCAGGAGAGCGCGAGAATTGAAAAACTTGTCAATACTGTGGCCGACCCGAATTTCGGCGTGCTGTGCGATATAGGCAATTTCTGCTGCGCCGACGAAAACAGCGCTCAGGCCGTAGGGCGTCTTCTGCCTTATATAAAGCACGTTCACGCCAAGGATTTCCACATAAAAAGCGGCAACGGCATAGACCCGGGCGAGGGCTTCTTCCGTTCAAGGAGCGGCAACTATCTCAGGGGCGCGATTATAGGCCACGGCGATGTGCCCGTGTATCAGTGCGTCAGGAATATTGCCGCGAGCGGCTATGACGGCTTTATAAGCATTGAGTTTGAAGGCATGGAAAACTGTCTCGGCGCAATCAGAATAGGTCTCAATAATCTTAAAAGGATGATTTAAGTGACTAAAGAAGAACTTAAGGCTCTTGTCAAGGCGGGTGAAACTCTTGAGCTTGATGACGCGGCAAGGAAGAAATATCCCGGCAACTATATAAAACTCTCTCACGGATATACTCACTATGAGCTTGCGGGCGAGGGGGAGCCGGTTGTGCTTGTTCACGGCTACTCAACTCCTTATTTTATCTATGACAAGCTGTTTGACCGCTTTGTTGAGCTCGGCTATAAGGTGCTCCGCTATGACCTTTACGGCAGGGGATTTTCCGACAGACCGGGAGGCAGGCACGACCAGGACTTTTTTGCCTGTCAGCTTGATGAAATCACAAAAGCGCTTTTAGGAGATGAAACTTTTATCCTTGCCGGCACTTCTATGGGTGGGGCAATCTGCTCCGCCTATTGCAGATTGTACCCGGGCAAGGTCAAAAAGTTGATTTTGCTCGCGCCGGCGGGTATGGACACATTCGGGCCTCCGTTTTATATGAAGCTGTGCGCTTCAAAGGGGCTCGGGCCTCTGCTTTTCAGTCTTATAGGCGACAGTATTCTTATAAAGAACACCTCAGGCGAGCTTTACCACTGCTCACAGGATGAGAAGGATTATTACACACGCTCATTTGCCGAGGGCTGCAAATACAAGGGCTACCTGAAATGCACGCTCTCATCCCTCAGATATACCATTCTTGACACCGGCAAATCCACCATGGGTTATAAGGCCGTGGGTGAGCAGGGGATACCTCTGCTTGTTATCTGGGGTGATATTGACAAAACAATGCCGTATTATCAGCACACACGCCTGCTTGAGGTCTGCCCTCAGGCGGAGCTTCACACCTTCGAGGGCTTCGGGCATACCTTCCTTTTTGATGACGGCAAAAAGACTATGGATGTTATCGAGCCTTTCCTTGAAGCATAAATCAGATAAAAAAGACGCCGCATACGGAGCAAATCCGTATGCGGCATTTTGCTTGCAGATTATTTTATAAGCCCTATGATTTTATCCTTGTTTTTGAATAATAACACGGCGCAGCCGCTGACTGCGGCGAGTGCCACGCTGCGGCGGATAACCTTCTTTACTATTTTGCCCGCTGCCTTGACAGCAACGGCTTTTACTTCTTCCTTCGCCTTGTCGAGTGCGGCGTCCTTCACATTGTCAAGCGCTCCGTCGGCCTTGTCCTTCACCTTGCCCAAAGCTCCGTCCGCGGCAGTGATGAGAGCGGCGGGAACCTTGCCTTCCGCTTTTTCTTTAACCTTGCCGAGAGCTCCGTCTGCAGCGTTCGCGAGCGACGCCGGTATAAGCTCCTGCGCTTTTTCTTTTATCTTATCCGCTGCGGCATCGGCGGCGCGGTCAATCGCTTTGCCTACAGCCGCTTCAATCAGACCCTGCTTTTCTTTTTTTGCTTTTTTGCTCATACCTTTACCTCCGTTTTATTCTTTAACAAAAGTTTACACCTTATTGCGCGGTTTTGCAAGCGTATTATTTTTATATATATACTCAATAATTATTGACACCGGAGGCTGATAGTGATAGAATATTTATCATAATAAAGCATTTATTATGGTGCAGTGTTTATCACTGATATGAAAGGTCTGATGAAATGCGTAACGCAGAAAAAGATTTCATTGAGATGACCGAGCGGCGCGAAAGCATGCTCGAAACGGGCTTCACGCTGTTTGCCCGCGACGGCATAGAGCCGGTCTCAATGCAGCAGGTTGCCGATGCCTGCGGGGTCGGGATAGCCACCCTGTACCGCTATTTCAGCACAAAGCAGGATTTTGTGATAGCAATCGGCACACGCAAGTGGAATGATTACATAGGCACCGTGATACGGGAGAGAGAGAAAGACAGCGTTGAATCCATGACGGCGGCTGAGGAGTTCGCCTACTATCTGCGTTTTTATATTGATCTTTACCGCAACCATAAGGATATTCTCCGCTTCAACCAGAACTTCAACAATTATGTTTTGCACGAGGACGCTTCTCAGGCGCAGCTCAGGCCGTATATTGACGCAATAAGCAATATCGGGCGGTTGTTTCACGGAATTTATATCAAGGCGCAGGCGGACGGCACCCTGCGTACCGATATGCCTGAGGAAAAGATGTTTGCCGCCACAAGCCACATAATGCTTGCCGTTGCGGTGCGCTACGCTCAGGGCCTGCTTTATTCCGGGCACAGCGAGGCGGATATGACAGACGAAATGAATCTGCTCAGAGATATGATAGTCAGAACATTTACACCCTGAACGGCAAATAATCAGTCACACAAGTAACCGAGTCAGCGGGGATTCTTCCCCTGATGTAAAGGAGATTATATATGAAAGCAAAACGAATAGCAGCTGTAGTTCTCAGTGTTATCATTGCTCTGTCTGCGCTTCCGCTGCAGATTGCCTCTGCGGCGTCGGACCCGCCTGTAACTTCCACCTTCAGTATAAGCGCAAACGACAGCACCTTCACCATAACGCGCAGCGATACTTCAACACAGGAGCGTGTTATTTACCGGACGGTCGGTATTACCGCGTATGAAACTGTCAATTTTGAGCGCGCCATAGGTACGCTGGTATTTGAGCCTCAGGAGAGTTCAAAGAGCGTAACGGTTACCGAATACACCGTTGCGCAAATGGATGAGCAAAATGAACGCAACATCCTCTTTTATTACCAGCTCGGCACTTCCCGCACGTATCGCTTTGAGGTGCTTGATATGTACGGCTGTGTTCTCGCCTCGGAAAACAGGACTATAGATTACGGCTCCTCATATAAGATAAACAAAGATTATTTAAACGGCGATATTGAAGATATGATTTATTTCTATCAGCAGAATGCCGCAGTCAGACCGATAGGGTCATCCATCTCAAATTATGTTGAAGTCAGTGAAAGCACATCTGCCGATACCTGGCTGGACGTAACCGATAGCGGGTACGCCTCAAATCCAGTATGCTCCGTATCCACCGAAAATTTATTCACTCAGTCGGGCCTCAGCCGCCGTTATCTCAGCATTGCGGGCTACAAGATGTACACAAATGTTCGCCTGTCAATGGTAGAGGTTGATGACGGTTACCACTATGTGCAGATTTATACCGGACAGAATTATGACACGGGCGACGATGGTGACGGCGCCGTCAATCAGCCGGTAAACTCGATTTATAAAGCGTGCTTTGACCCTGATGCAAGCGCTGTATTCACAGGCACCAATTATTTTTCACACTGTGTTGAAACATTCCCGCGCAGATATGATTACCGTACACTCGCCGCTGAGCAGGCCGCCGGAATAGCCAATTCCGATTTTGATTATACCGGCACCGGCAATACTCACTATGCCCAGAAATTCGCTGCGGGTATGCGCGCTTCCAAGTCCGGAGCGCTGCTTCTAGACCCCAAGGTTGAAACCGTTTATGCGCGCTTTGATGCCGGCGGCAGCGGAAACGATAAATGGAGGTTCAAAAACCTCAAGCTCCGTCTTGCATTGGGCGACAGCACAAGGCCCGAAGTGCTCGGCAGACTGTATATTTCACAGAGCCCGGTTTATTACAAATACAGCACGGTAACAATTTCAGTTCCGTTTTCCGAAACGGTGACCGCTCAGAACGCGGTGCTCAGAACCTCATGGGGCGATTTTGCCTGCATAACCAACGATAACTCAAAGGCTACAAATGTGCTCACCTTTGAAGGCCGTATTCCCGCAAACGCGAGCACAAGCGCCGCCCTCTCCGTTTCACAGATAATCGGCACAGTCACCGACCTGTGCGGCAATCAGTTCGCCGGAGGCTCTCTCAGCTCTTATTTGGGCTCAACTCCCACCGCGAGAGATATTCCGATGCAGTTGACAGCCGAAGGCTATGTTATCAGCTACCCCTCTCAGATGTATGCCTTTGCCGACATGGCTAATACAAATCCGAGCGCCAAGGCCGTGCTCACAAATGATATCAATATGCTGGGCACATCCTATTTAAAAGTTGATCCTATTTGCGTTCCCGGCTATGCCGGCACCTTTGACGGAAAGGGTTATACCATCCATAATCTGTCTGTAAGCGGCGCAAACACAAATGATGTGGGCCTGTTTTACAAGATAGCATCCGGCGGAGTTGTAAAGAATCTTACACTCGAAAATGCTGAAGTCGTGAACGGAGCTGTTTGCAACCTCGGCGGTATCTGCGCGTATAACTACGGCCTTATAGAGAATTGCACGTTTTGCGGCACTGTTTCTTCATCCAATCTGGGCCTTGACGCCACCGGCAAAGCAATGGGCGGCATCTGCGCCGTAAATAACGGTACAGTCAGAGGCTGCAGAGCTTATAATCCGGACACAAAAACCAACGCTAATCATTTTTTGCTTGAAAACAGATGGAAATATATAACTGTCGGCGGTATTGCCGGCATAAATAACGGCAGCATAGTTTCAAGCTACTTTTACGGCAGATACAATGAGCGTGAAACAGATAACAAACTGCGCGGCGCTCTCTGCGGCAAAAACGCGGGCACGATTACCAACAGCTGCGGCCTGCACGAAAACCGCAACTGGATAGACAGCTGTGTTGATAATGCGGATGACTCCGGCGGCGCTCAGAACGACGTTCTCTTTGCGGAGTATTCCGACTTCGAGTCAGGCAGAGTCTGCTGGATTCTTAACGGCGGTGTTACCGACGGCACTCAGATCTGGTATCAGAATGTCACCGACACTCCCAAAGACCCGCTTCCCGTCTATTCGGGCAGCACGGTTTACCTCCACGGCACTGCTTACAGAAACAACGATAATCATATCAGAGGTACATTTCACAGAAATGTTGAGCCGACCTGCACCGTGGACGGTCTCGGAGCATATTACGAGTGCAGCATAGCGGGCTGCAATGCAATATGCACCGACAGCGAAATGCAGAACGAAACCACCCTTGAGGCGCTGAGAATTCCCCATCTCGGTCACGATTTCACAGATGTGACCCCGTCTTGGACCTGGGTGGGCCACACTCAGGCCACAGCCGCCTTTGCCTGCGTGCGCGGATGCGGCTATGTTGTTGAGGTCACGGATGATAACATCACCGTTATTGACACCGACCCTGCAAAACACGAGTACAAAGCGGAGGTGTCCTTTGAAAGCAACGATTATTCAAACAGCACCTTCGAGGACCGCAGCTACAATGTAACATTTCTCAATTATAACGGCGACACTCTTCAGAGCGGCGATGTGCTTTACGGCGAAACACCCGTGTATAATGGCGAAGAGCCTTCAAGGCCTGCCGACGCGCAGTACACCTATACCTTTACCGGATGGGAACCGGCCCTGTCAGACGTAACCGGCGACGCGACATACAAGGCAGCATTCAAACCGGAACCGATCGAGACACCGAAGCCCGTCTGGGTCTGCTCAAAGTGCGGAAGGGAGAATTCGGAGGAGGAC
>JAEELT010000040.1 GCA_016282855.1 Clostridiaceae bacterium
CATATACTCAAATTCGCGGGGCTGTATAAAGGCGGATATATATTTGTCATAGCTATCTGCACCGCGCTTCTTGATATTCTGCCGGTTTTCGGCACGGGTACTGTACTGATTCCCTGGGGCGTTATCAGTTTATTCACCCACAAGATAGGGCTGGGCATCGGCCTGCTCGTGATTTACGGCCTGATTACCGTTATCCGCCAGATCGTGGAGCCGCGGATTGTCTCGGCAAATGTGGATATCCACCCCGTTATCACGCTCATGTCAATGTATATCGGAATCCAGGTTTTCGGGGTATTCGGTATCCTCATTCTCCCCATCACGGTTGTCATTATAAAAACTCTCAATGACGAGGGAATAATCCACATCTGGGGAAACGGCGTTAAATCTCCGTCTGTGAAAGACAGAAAAACCGAAAAAAAGAAGAATAAAAAGGCCGCGGAAATTGCGGAAAACAATGAAATCCCGCAGGAAGCGGAAACAGCCGCCGAATAAGCATTGTATGTAATTAATAAATCCAAGGCTTAAATTTATATATATTGCCCAAACAAATCTGCTTGGGCAATATTTTTTATTTAAAAGCTATAAAAAATTATTGAAATAACAATTTATATATGATAAAATCATTCTACTATTGTGAATTATTCTCGGCTTTTGCCGAGGTTTAGGAGGAAGACCTTTGAAAGCTTACAATGCAAAAGACATCAGAAACGTTGCCATAGCCGGCCACAGCGGCAGAGGCAAAACAACACTTGCCGAGGCGATGCTTTACCTCGCAAAATCAACAGACAGACTCGGCAGAGTTGACAGCGGTAATACCGTTCTTGACTACGGCGCAGAAGAAAAGAAGCGCGGAAACACCCTCACCTCGGGTGTTGCTTACCTTGAATGGAACAATGCAAAAGTCAATATCATTGACACCCCGGGTCTCTTTGATTTCGCCGGCGGTCTCAGCGAAGGTATCAGAGCAGCGGAAACAGCCCTCATAGTTCTTGCATCCGGCGCAGGCGTCGATGTCGGTACGGAGAAGGCGTTCAAAGCCGCATCCAAGAGAAATATAGCAAAGGTTTTCGTAGTTACACGCTGTGACGACAATTCAGATTTCAATGCAACTCTCAGCGCACTCACCGATGAATACGGTCCGAGTGTCTGCCCCGTGGTTGTTCCTTATGTTGAAGGCGGCAAAGTTGCATGCTATGTTGACCTTCTCACAGGCAAAGCCTATTCTTATAATAACGGCAAGGCAAGCGAAGCTGCCTTCCCCGCCGATGACGGCATCGCACAGCTCAAAGCCGCGTTTACCGAGGCTGTTGCTTCGGCTGACGAAGAGCTTATGGAAAAGTTCTTCATGGAAGAAGAGCTTACCGCCGATGAAATAGCCCGCGGCCTCAAGGCGGGTATCGCAAGCGGTGACATCTACCCCGTATTTGCATGCTCCGGATATAACACCGACGCTGTTGACCTTCTGCTCAACGGTATCGTGGCAATCACTCCCGATGCCGCTACCGCAGCAGGCGAAGGCGATTTCAAGTGTGACGAAAACGGCCCTCTTGCCGCTGTATGCTTCAAGACTCTTGATGACGGTTACGGCGGATGGTCATTCTTCAAGGTCGTTTCCGGCAAGCTCACTCCCGATGTTCCCGCTTATAACAGCAGGACCGAGAAGAGTGAAAAAATGGGCAAGATGTATTTCGTAAAAGGCATCGTCAAAGATAAGGAAGAAGCCACCTGCATCCCCGCAGGCGATATCGGTGTTGTAACAAAGCTTGAAGGCTTCAGAACAGGCGACACACTCTGCGCGGCAAAAGCAGACACCAATCTCGGCGGTCCCATCTATCCGACTCCCTGCTTCTCCAAGGCTATCAAGGCCAAAAAGAACGGCGAGGAAGACAAGATTGCACAGCAGATCAACAAGATTGTTGTTGAGGATCCCACAATCACATTCGTTCAGAATGTTGAGACACGTCAGCAGGTTATCTCCGGTCTCGGCGATCAGCACCTGGCTGCAGCTCTCAGCAAGCTGACAGTAGAATATGAGCTTTCCAATCCCAAGGTTGCTTACAGAGAGACCATCAGCGCCGTTTATGATGCTCACGGACGCCATAAGAAACAGTCCGGCGGCAGCGGTCAGTTCGGCGATGTATGGATCCGCTTTGAGCCGATGGAGGGCGACGGATTTGAATTCCTTGATGAAGTTGTCGGCGGCGCAGTTCCCAGAAACTTCATTCCCTCAGTTGAAAAAGGTCTCAGACAGGCAATTGAAAAGGGCCCGCTTTCAGGCAGCAAGGTTGTCGGCATCAGAGCCGCTCTTCATGACGGTCAGTCACATCCCGTTGACTCCAACGATATGGCGTTCCAGACAGCTGCAAAGCTTGCTTTCAAAGAGGCAATGCAGAATGCAAGGCCCAAGCTTCTTGAGCCTTACGGCACATTGAAGGTAACCCTTCCCAGCGAAAACATCGGCGATATCACCAGCGATATCATCAAGAGACGCGGCCGTCCTCTCGGTCAGAACACCAGCGCAGACGATCCCAAACTCCAGGAACTTGATTTTGATGTTCCCATGGGCGAAATGGGCGACTTCGCAACGGTTCTCCGCTCGACAACAATCGGCAGAGGCTCCTATACATTTGAGTTTACTCACTATGAAGTATCTCCCGACGATGTTGCCAGAAAGGTTATTGAGGCGGCTAACGCAGAGGCAGAAGACAAATAATAACCGGTATACAAAACGCTCACCTTCGGGTGAGCGTTTCAGGTTTAAACCGGAGAATATACAATAGATATTATAATATGCAAGTATAAAGCTTAACGGAGCCGCCGCAGGGCAGCTCCGTTTTTTCTGTTTTATTAAACGGAAAGAAAACCTTACAGTCTCCAGAATCTCATTCCCGAAGCTTTAAGCTCATCAATACGGTACAGTGACTTGACATCGATAAGCACCTTCTCATCATCCTGAAGCTCGGGCTTGAAAAGATCCTTCATCTGCATCATAGACATGGAGCGGAATTCATTGTGACCGACAGCGACGATCACGCAATCAGCTTTGGGTATATCTTTAAAATCGACAAGATCAACGCCGTACTCTTGCTTCGCAACATCCGCATCCGCCCAGGGATCGGTAACAACCGGAATAATATCATATTCTTTCAGACGGTTAATTATATCCACAACCTTGCTGTTCCGGGTATCCGGACAGTTTTCCTTGAATGTGATGCCGAGAACAACCACGACAGCCTTTTTCGGCGCCATTCCCGACTCAATCATTTCCTTTATGGCAGCATCGGCAACATACGCTCCCATACTGTCGTTTACTTTTCTGCCGTTAAGGATAATACGGCTGTGGTAGCCGAGTTTTTCAGCGGCATTGGTAAGATAATAGGGGTCGACGCCAATACAGTGGCCGCCGACAAGGCCCGGTTTGAAGCCGAGAGCATTCCACTTTGTGTTCATACCCGCAAGAACTTCATCTGTGTCGATTTTAAGCTTGTCACATATGATTGCGATTTCATTCATAAAAGCGATATTAATATCGCGCTGACTGTTTTCCACAACCTTTACCGCCTCGGCAGTCTTGATGTCGGATACGGGAAATGTTCCGGCCTTGATTACAATATCATATACCTTCTTGATTTCGCGTGCAGACTCCTCATCCATTCCGGATACTATTTTTCTTATAGAGGTCAGTGTGTGAACACGGTCACCGGGGTTGATTCTCTCGGGGCTGTATCCGATTTTCCAGTCAACACCGCATTTAAGGCCGCTTTCCTTTTCTATAATCGGAACGCAGATATCCTCTGTAACGCCCGGATAAACTGTTGATTCAAAAACAACTATTGTTCCCGGGGTAAGATTTTTACCTACTGTCGCAGACGCGCCCTCCACGGGCCTGAGGTCCGGTGTTGTGTCATCATTAATGGGCGTCGGAACAGCAACAATAATGAACTTTGCCTCTTTCAGGCGGGCCGGGTCGGAAGTGAATTCAACCTTGGTGTTTTTGATAGCCTCACCAACCTCGTTTGTCGAATCAATTCCGTGCTGATATTCATAAACGCGCTTTTCGTTAATATCGAATCCTATTACATCTATATGCTTCGCAAACTCGACTGCGATGGGCATGCCGACATATCCGAGACCTACAAGCGCCAGCTTTTCTCTGCCTGAAATCAGGCCCTGATAAATGTTGTTGAAATCCATA